>CALKXO010000466.1 GCA_938003615.1 uncultured Pirellulaceae bacterium
TGTCGAAAAACCAAAAACTTGGCGGCAATTATGGCGAGCTAAAGAGAATACGAAAAAAATTGCTTTGGTGGCGTAACAATTACTGGTCGCCGGTCTAGTATGACCACATTGTTTTTTTGGCTTTGCCGCGAGTCAGACTTGATTGCTTTCGCGGTAATCGCTGGTAGGCAACGCGCAGCGTTGAGCGGATATTGTGTTCATACGCGACACGCACCGATAACTCGTCGCGGTCGTCACACTCACTGAGCAGCATAGAGGCTGCGTAGCACTTTATCCGGCGGACGAGTGTAGAGCTCGTAGTAAATTCGGCTGGCACGATGACCGCGACGACGCGCCGTTTGAGCGACCGTCATCAGCTTCGCCATCCGATCAGCACCCGCATCGCTACGATGGCCAAACGTGATCTTGCGAAGCACCACCAGCGGTCGTAAATCTCACTCGGCCTGATTGTTCGTTGGCGCGATTCGCGAATCGTCCAAAAAGACAAGCCAACTCCAAAGTGTGTCTCAGCATTGGCGCCTGTAACGTCAACGTTTTTTCGTGGCTCACGAGACAAGTCTCAATACGTGACTGCTCTTCACGCAGCCAAGCTTTCTCGGCTGACTGCTGTGCGGAAGTGAGCTTGCCTTGAACCCGCAGTTGATCAAAGGAACAATCAGTCACCAGCGCCCCAGTGAAGTCATCTCCAAGAATATCGCGGGATACCTGACCGGCTCACGAGGTGTCGTACTGAAAATGAACGAAGTTAGAATCTGCATGGCTCCAGAAATAGGATCGTGCCCCGCCAGCATAAATCCAGTCGAACTCAGCCTCGATTCAAAAACGCGTCACCAACAAGAAACCCCGTAAAACAAAGAGCATCGCAAAATGAGCAACTACTTTTTGAGGAATTCCTTCTTTTTGTTGTCACAATCCCCCGCTTGAGTTGGTACATTGACAATTCTGGTGTATCGAGTCTTCTAAGGGGTGGACTGTCTAGTTCGTGCAGACAGTGGAACAGGAAAATTCTTTGAGTTATGTTTTACGACAGCTTTTTCCGATTTCCATCCGCTTGTTTGTAGATCCGAGGAATGACAAGTGCATTCATAGGCTTAACCGTTAAAGCCTTGTTATACAGACGTTTACGCTTTTTGTTAATTTTGGGGAATAGTTTCATGCGAAGAATTGTGGTTACTTTGACATTGTTAAGCCTTCTCAGTTGCTCGTCGGTAGCCTCCGCTGACTGGAAACTGGTGTGGAGGGATAATTTCAATAAACTTGACACGAGTTCGTGGACTGTCAGCAAACGAGTTATTCGTAAAGAGACTTTCCTTTCTCCTAAGATGGTGTCCGTTGAAAACGGGAAGCTTATCCTGCGGGCAGATGGCCGGAATGGTTTTTTCCAAGGAGCCCCATTTTTGCATCGCGGAGGGCACATTGATACGCTTTTCGAAAGTCGCTCAAAAGCCAAGCGGACGGTTCAGGTGGGGAATCGAATTGAGTGGCGAGTCAAACACGGGATGCAAATTGGTTGTATTTCTGCACTTTGGGGGGGACGTGTTAATCCTTCACCGCCAGAGACTGGGCCAGACAGAGCAGCACCAGCTTTGGCGTTTGGGTCGTTTGTATTTGAGCGTTGGAACGACACTAGGAACGCGTTCACTCCTGATAAAAAAGGAATCAAGCTTGGCTTTCTGTCAGATCGAGGAAGGGTAAAAGATCGAAGGCAAACGGTTTGGTACGACCCCCGACAGACATTTGGAGAGAGTGAAGTAGTACCAGGGAAGTTTCGGACTTTTCGTACGGACTGGCGCTCGGACAGGTACGAGATCTTCTACGAAGGCATAAAGGTTTCTTCGTTCACAGATCCGGAAGTAATTCCAGATGGAAAGTTGATCTTGCAGATGAGGTTTGCTCCCTTCGAGGGATTGCTCAACGGTGGTGCTCCTCTTCCGAAATTTAAAGCTCAAACTGAGGTTGATTGGATTAAAGTTTTTAAGTTCGTAGAGTAAGTTCCCTTCGGATCTCAAACGATGTTTCATCCATTTAAGTTCCTGTTGTTTGTTGCAGTGATTTTTTTCACGGCGATTGAATCCCATGGCCAGATTGCAACCGGAAACGAAGCCAGCTCTGATCAGGAGTATGCCGGAGTTTTCAGCTATCAACTTGGCTATGAGGAAGGGATTTCGTGCCTTTCCGCCGGAGTGGTCGCTGTTCAAGAATCCGTCTCTGAGGGGTTTACTGATCGCGCTAATGGAAAAGTTTGCCGTCTAAGTGCTTCCGAGCAGGACGCAACTATTTTGAAGGTTAATCAGTTCCTCCAGAAGAAAGGTTCTGATACTTCTGACAAAAGCGTGTTGAAAGATGATCTCCACCAACTGCCTCATGCTGTTGGAAAGAACAATAGTTATTTGATTGGGTTTCATGCGTTTGATGGAATGAAGCGTACTGGATTCGCTCCCGATACGAAGCGGTTTATGCAAGGTTTCACAGATGCAGTGAATCAATCGCAACCGGCTTTTAGCGTTGAAGTACTCGCTGATGTTCAACGAACTGTTGAGTCGCGATTGATAGTTCACTACAAGAAAATCGCTGAAAGAAATCGCCAGTCCGAACTTTTATCCTTCAAAAGTAAAGCGGGAGATCTCCAGAAAGTGGAAGATGGGCTTTACTTCAGGATGATAAAGCCGGGGACTGGTGATTTGCTTTCTGAAGACGACACGGCAGTCATCGATTACACGGCGACAACTTTAGACGGTCGAAACGTAGACTTCACGTTTGGGCTGCCTCGGCCGGTTACGGTAGCCATCGGTGAGGGGCTAATGAAAGGGCTTCGCAGGGCAATGCGTTTGATGCGTGCGGGCGGAGAATATGAATTACTGGTTGCAAGCGACTTGGCCTTTGGGGATCTTCCAGAGCAGGGAATCGAACCGGGGAAATCTCTTTCCCTGATTGTTTCCGTTGTTGGAATCGAAGATTTCGACAAAGAGGGGAAGAGACGAGAGTGAGACGCATAGTTGCTGGGCGGGGACAAAAGAGGCTGCCTCAGTTACTATTCTCAAAGAAATCGGTGGGCGATGTCGGGCGGGGATGTCCATTGATTGTTAAAACTGTCGGTGGTCTCACTGGGAAAAAGCATCGCATCTCTTTTGTTTGAATGACTCAAACTGTATTGGTTCAACGTGAACTGGAGATTGGACTGAGGGAGATCAACCCGTTTGACGGAACAGAACTGGCGACGCTCAATCCTTTTGATTTCGACGACATTATTATCCTGCCCCAGAGTTTAGGCACCGACATTGACGCCGAACGAATCGATTCGGAAACCATTGTGGTACTTCTACTTCTACTTTTGCGCGGCATGCGAAAGGCACTGCTCGCCGATGGAAAAAAGGTCACTACAAAAATCGTGACGGAAGTTCTGGATTCCAACAACCAAGAATTGGTTCATCAGGCGGGCGTGAATGACTTTATCATTTCCAACCGTCTGGTTTCAATGCTGTTCGCTCAGATCACTGAAGAGCCCGACATTCAACTGGTTTACGATGATCTCTTCCAGGAAGACGGATCGGAGATCTATGTCAAACCGGCCAATTTATACTTTGACAGTTCCCTCAAACGGTGACGTTTGCAGATCTGATGAGACTCGCGCAAAATGCGCGATGGCGAAGTCTGCATCAAGATCGGCGAGAAATCAGCCGACGCGGACAAAAACTATGGCATCGACCTGATCCCGACCAAGGACACCGTCTTTCAAATGCAAGCTAATGATGCGTTGGTCGTCGTCGCCGAAGATGATCGGTAAGACGATTCCGTTTTCAGCCGATCACTCACGTTCACTTGCTGCCAATCTGTTTTTCTAGGATTTTTGTCACGGCATGCTGACGGTGAGACGCCGCGCGATCAAGCGGAGTCTGTTCCGCCCTGTCCTTTACGTTGACATCAGCACCAAATTGCAGCAGCACACGTACCGTTTTTGTGTCGCCATGCGTGCAAGCCTCATGTAATGGCGTCCGTCCGTTTTTATCCTTGTAGTCGACCAACTCTTCCCGACGCTCCAGCACTTGCTCCACCGTTTCTGGGTCATAGCTGTAGGCAGCTCGAAACAGTTGTACAACATCGTCATCGTCCGAATCAACCAAATCATCAACGGCGCCGTGCTGGACCAGAAACCGACAGATATCTTTGTGTTTGCGCTGTCCGGAAAAGTGAATCGGGTTACCGTCGGCCGCCGTCACGCCTGCTCCGTGTTCGACCAGCACTTTCACCGCTTCGAGGTGCCCACGACAGGTGGCAAATACCAACGGCGTCCACTGGTCGTCTTCCGATGGACCGTTGACATCAGCGCCACGATCGAGCAGCAGCTGAGCGACTTTGTCTTGTCCGCGACTGGCCGCCACATGCAGCGGCGTTAGATCTTTCGCATCGCGCATGCTGATCAGCGACGGATCCTCGTCAAGCAGTTCTTTGACTTTAGAAAGGTTGCCATGAAAAGTAGGGGCAAAAATCGGATGATTGGCCATCGCTAGCTTCCAATGCTAGGGTTCGTCGTTGGAACCAGCGGCCTACCTAACACCTACCGGTTCGACACTGTGGATGGTACCACGCGGAACTAATCCAGACACATCGATCGGCTGAGAAAGCACATGGGTACCCGTGTTGCCGGCCTGATCCAAGGCCTCGATCCTCAAGAAGATTCGATCCGGGACAGCGCGATCAACTTTCCACAAATAGCGTCCTTCGTTCCGCAAGTTATCCTCGATGATCGTCCACGGCCCCCGCGGCGCTCGGCTGTAAGAGATCCGCACGGGGCGCAGCGTCAAAAACGGATCGGCCACTCGATAGTTAATCACCAACCGGCCCGCCTCTTTAGCGCGCCCGTAGGGTACCGACGTGATTTGCGCTAATGGTGATTGCGTATCAACACGCACCCACATATCCGCATCGTCGCCGCTGGATGGGCCGATTCCAGCCAAACCATCGCGCGAATGGATCACCACGCGAAAACCAAACAAACCCTCGGCCTTCACCTCAACGGGAAATGGGCTGGTTTTGTCTGGATCGCTGCCCCACAGTTGCCAAGTACGCCCCTGATTTTCGGTCATCCACAAATCGACTTTCCCCACCCCAGATGGATCGATCGCGTTGATGTCGTAACTCAGACGGAAGCGTCTAGTACTGATGATCTGTGTGTTGGACTTCGTTGGCCCGCTAGTGGACGGTCGTCCCAGACTCGCCGAGCGCGTCGTGAACTGATTTTCAACGACTTGCTGAGTGTTGCCGCGGGTTTGACCGAAGCCTCGTGGCTTTGGCATGCTTTCAGACCGACCGAATCCAGAATTGAAAACCTTGACTCGGTCCGAAGGACGAGCGCTGGCTAAATCGGTAGATGCTGTTCGAGACGGCGATCGAAAAATAGCTTGCGGAATCGATTGAGGAACTCCCGGTGCAACTTGAGCATCAGGATTGACGGGAGGCTTCCCTTGAGCCAGACCTCGGTATTGATTGTTTGGAAACTGAGTGCTGGAGGAACTGACAACCGCATCCCCACGCGCTTCAAAGGTTCCCGGATTGGCGGGCACTTGATCGGAGGGCCCCGATGATCTACCGGGCTTCGATGCAATGGGCCGCATTGAGTGGTCTGGCGTGCGTGTGGTGCCGACTGACGTTTGTGTGTCACTGTCAAACCGCTGCACGTCACTTTCCCAAACATCACCAGAGAATCCGTTTGATGGAGGCGCGGATCGCGCTTGAGGCAAAGGAAGCGGTGGAGCAGTCCAAGAAGTATCTTCAGGCGACGAAGTTAGCTCCGCAGGTGGACGCGTCCATGGCTTCTGTTGCAACGGGAACGCGTGGACGGGAGGTTTCGCAACGCTTTGAATCGGTTGGGAAACGACGGATCGATCAGCGGCGGATTTCTCGTTGGCTCCCGAATTAATCACCCAACCTTCTGGTGCCGGAGGCGGTGCGAACTCGGGAGTAGAACCGACCTGCATTGCCCTTACAGGCGACCTTTTTGCAGTGCTGGCCGCCATCGAGTCCTGCCGAAGATGCTGATTCTCTTGACGTCTAAGTTTAGAATAGAAGGCATTTTGCCAAGCGGATTGATCCTCGATTGGCTGTTTCAATTCACAGACACCATCATTGCATTTCATCGACCGCACACCGGCCGGTGAATTCACCTGACCGGGATCAACCGCCGGCCGATCGGTGGGCCGCGCAGTCGATCGACTACTGGCTCGCCACGCAGGCGCTTGGGTAACGGTCTGGCGTGCGGCAACGGTCACGTTTCCTGCTAGATCCGCCACTGCCATACGCAGTTCCAGTTGCGTGGCAGACGTGTCAGGCCAGAACGCGAGTTGGTCAGCATAAATTCCGCTGGGAATCGACGCCGGCGGATTGAGCGCGACGTCCTGCCATTGAGAGTTCGTGTCTTCTTCGTTGGATTCCCTGCCGGCAGAGAATTGTGGACGATACTGCAACCGGGTGGCTGACAAATCGAGAAATTGGTC
>CALKXO010000467.1 GCA_938003615.1 uncultured Pirellulaceae bacterium
ACAGAAATGGAAAAACTGATCACGCACAAGTTGCCTTGTGCGCGGTCGGTCGGTTGATCGCTTCGCAAATCGTCTCTCTTTACAGAAATTCGATTTACAGAAATTCGACTTGACCGGTCTCCAGCGCGTAGTAAGCCGGCACGATTTTCAGTTTGTCGGCTGCGATTGCGTCAGCAATAATGCTTGAACGTGCTGCCAGTTCTGTCACAGTCAATTCCGCGTTCTTCTTGACGATCGCGTTCACATCAGCTCCATCACCTGCCGCAGCGATGGCTGGTGTTACGTGCGCAAGAAGGTGGTTGATGTTGTAACCGTTGTCACCACCACCAACAGCGGCCGTTACCGCGCCGCAGCTTTGATGCCCCATGACAACCAACAGCGGGCACCCAATATGAGCCACCGCGTATTCAATGCTGCCGATGGTCGATGTGTTGGCTACGTTTCCCGCAACACGCACAACGAAAAGTTCGCCCAATCCGGTGTCGAAGCAAAGTTCGGGAACGACACGACTGTCGGCACAACTAAGAATGATCGCGTAGGGTTCCTGCCCCCCGGTTAATGCACTTCTGCGCGAACTGCATTGTAACTTTCCATCCAATTTGTCAGCAACAAATCGCTCGTTACCTACTTTAAGACGACTAAGTACTTCTTGGCTATTCATTTTGGGTTTCCGTTTTGGTACTAGGACTCAATTGAAAGACTAGATTCAATGGTTGCCTAAATCTTACAAGGGAGGTACCGAAAATTTCAAGCACCAACAACAGATTCCAAAATGCGTTGTTGAATGTCGATAGCATTTTCTGCGAAAAAAGAGTGGGGTGAGAAAACAGCCTCCTCCTGCCTATTTCGACTTCGATTGCAAATGATCTAAGTAACGCTGCATATCAGCTGGCCAAGGCGTTTGAAATTCCATCAACTTTCCCGTTGTCGGATGTTCGAGCCGCAGATCGGCTGCATGTAATGCCATGCGGCGGATCTTGCTTTTGTCGGGCACTGGCGGTTTTCCAAACGGGCCCCGGTATTTGATGTCGCCGCAGATCGGATGACCAAGCTCCGCCAAGTGGATACGAATCTGGTTGGTGCGACCCGTTTCCAATCGACATTCCAGTTCGCTGTATTTGCCAATTTTTCGCAAGGTTCGAAAGTGCGTGACGGCGCGTTCGCCTTCTGTCGCGTAGGTCGCATCAGTCGTGCTTCCGCGTAAACCGTCGCCTCGGTCGCGAATGAACTGCGACGTGACCGTTTGAGGTTCGATCGCACCCGGGATCAGTGCAAAGTATCTTCTGACGGCGTCGTGATGGGCGAACTGCTGAATGATTTTGGTTTGGGCTTCTTGGGTGCGTGCAAAGACCAACAGCCCGCTGGTGTCGCGATCAATTCGGTGTACCGACAGCAATCGCGGATTCTTCTTGTGTTTGTTTTCTGAATTTGTTTTCCGCGCAGCATGTTTGCCGATCAGTCGCGGAACACATTCATCCAATGTCGGTTGCAGGTTCTTTCGCGCCCACGACCAAGCCAAGTCCTGCTTGCGTCGCAGCGTTACCATCCGAGTCGGCTTTTCAACCACGACCACTTCACGGTCAACGTAATGCACTTTTACATGTTTGTCGGTTGGCGGCGGCGGTAACGGTTGTTGGAAAATCGTAAGCACTTCGCCCTTGGACAACTGCCGGCCTTCGTCTACACACAACACGCCACCAATCGCAACCCGCCGGGCGCGCAGCAATTTCCTGACTGCGGTCCAAGACGGGGCCTCGGGCAAATATTGGCGCATTACCGCCAACACCATTTGTGTGTCTTCGGCAATTATAAAAGTGTGTTCAGGCTGCATGGATCAATCAGTATTGAATGTGAGCTGACATTATAGCCGCAACCATTGGTTTGTATGCCACCGTTGGGTTGGCTTGCGGAACAGGATTGAGCAAGGAGAATCGCCTTAGGCGATGGGCGCGATGCGCGATGGGCTTGGAGTGCTGATTGTGCCGCTACCAACGAAGAAAACGAATAAAGATGACCGGTAACCTTTTCCGTATAGTCGGGCATCCGATTGTTGTCTCGCACTTGAGAAACGACGGACCGAAGGGTGCAGGAACCACTAAGTGGCAATTGGGTTTCTCACGGCGCCCTAATCGCCGGATCACTTCTAGGTTGGGCGCATTTGTTATCGATGCCCGCCGACGTTGTGGGTGAATTTTTCAGTGCTGAGATAAGTAATAAAACGCTGCAGCCTCTTCTCCCTAGCGACTCGATAGCATACCTTACCTGTCATAAGATTTTTCTTACACCGAAACACCACACTGCAAGGAATTTTACGATGAAGAAACTAGCTCAAATTAGCTTACTGCTACTGGGATTCATGTGCGCATTTACGGGATGCGATGCTGCGAAAGATGCTGCGAATGCTGCCAAGGAAAAAGCCACAGAAATGGCCGATATCGATTTTGGTGGTTTCGACATGGCAGGTTTGCAAGGCCAGCTGACTGGGATTACTGACGGATTCAAAGATGTTACAGCAGAGAACGTCGATGGTTTGACCACGAAGATTTCTGATCTTGGTGGATCAATCGAGGGCATGGGCATCGACAAATTGCCAGCGCCTGCAAAGACTGCTGCCAGTGGTGTAATTTCTAAATTCACTGACGCCGTCACAGCTGCCATGGGTGGGATCTCCGACGAGGGCCTACTTGGAAAGCTCAAGCCGGCTGTCGAAGGTTTGATGGAAAAGCTCAGCGTCTTTAACTAAATGAGCTGAACGTAGATACAAGTGATGAATAGGGATGCCAGCTGGTATCCCTGTTTTTTTGCGCTGATATCGGTGATTGTGGCGACGCTAAGCTGTTTCTTGGTTGGAAAATCAAATGCGCAGCCTTTTTCAAGGGGCCTCTTTGGTGCGACTTGGGGCTGACTTTGGTACGGCTGTGCAATACTTCGGCAGCACCGAATGCGGTTTCCGCTTGAAGATTTCGCCAGCCCATCATCGACATTTTCCATAGATAAAATCTTCATCGCCGAGACAACCAATCCGTTTGTTCTGCGATCCAATCCCGTACCCACGTCTCACCAGAATTCGTTCGAAGCGTCTCTGCTTTCGGGCAATCGAATTAAGATGGAGTTCAATCCTCTG
Source organism: uncultured Pirellulaceae bacterium (assembly GCA_938003615.1). Taxonomy (GTDB): domain Bacteria; phylum Planctomycetota; class Planctomycetia; order Pirellulales; family Pirellulaceae; genus Mariniblastus. The sequence continues at coordinate 3,125 of CALKXO010000467.1, forward strand.
GCTCAAGGGCTGATTCAATCCACCTTGGTGATCGAGTACACTTCCAATGGGGCAACAAGGAAAGCTCAATTGCCGCTCTCCGGCCGCGGAAGCTCGTCCTTCTCTCTTAATCGTCGGCTATCCATTTCGGGTGCGGGCCAGATGTTCGGAGTGCTGAACTACAGGCAGTCTAGTGTGAATATGAAAATCGCATTGGCAAAAAACAAGCCGCACACGAATCGAATCGCGTGCGGCTCTTGTTTTCTTACTGGATTGGATCGGTAATCGCTTGCGAGTTTTGCGATCCTGAATTTTGCAACCAGCTTCCTGTTTTATCGCACAAAATCTTAGCACTGCTGTTACTGGGAAGTGAGCCGACGGGGCATGATTCGCTCAGACGGGTTAATCGGGCGGGGGTAATGATGGCTTCGGTTGCGCTGTTTCGCCTTCGTGCGCGAAGTGCGTGTTGAGCAACAAGCAGGTTCAATAGGGCAGATCGGTGGGTAGCGAGTCAAGGCGCTGGCATGTAAAATTTGTGGATACTTACAGGTAAGTTAACTTTCTCCATTTTACTTCGCCGTCCGAAGCACTCCGGTTCCGCTTCTGCGCTTCAGCGCTTCTGCTTATTCGTCCTCCCGGTTCCAAATCATGAAAAAACACGAATGGCGCGAGAAGACTGAAGAGGGTGAGACTCGTTTGGTTACCGCTACCCGGCATGCGGGAAAATGGGCGCTTCAGTCTCGGCTTAAGTCGCAAGACGAGTGGACAAAGTTTCCAGTCATTGAGCTCGAAGATCTCGAGACCCTGCTCGGTATCATCGAGAGAAAGTATCAACGGAGCCGTTGCCCGCACGAGCATGTCAAAGAGATCGAAATGCTGATCGCTGCCGCAGAGCGTCGGAAGAAATAGTTAAAGAAAAACACTTTTTGGACAGTGAGAAACGATGGGACAGCTTGACGATGTGGGCGAAGCTGACGGTTGGAGGTGCTGGCTGTGTGATGAACCGGTTGATCGTGACATGCCGGCCAATGATCCGCGCAGCGCGACGGTAGATAAACGCATCACCAAAGCACGCGCCAAAAAGAAGAAGCAGAGAAAGCCTGAGATCCCGCCTGAGCGTCTGGCCCACAAAGGCTGCAACACCAATAAAGGTGCTAACGATCCGGTGGTTCCTTGGCCCGCGCATCTCATTGTTGTCGAGCCAGCGTCGATCATTGCTGCCGCAGAGCGGCTTGAACGCAAGGGAGGCCGTGAAGCAATGGCCCGTTGTCCAACACAAGAGGACGCCGACGCAGCAGCGGCGTGGCTGATCGATCGCATGTCGCGCTTATCACCGGACTTAAGTGTAAGCAGTCAAGTAACATCCACTGGTGGCCAATATCTGATTAGTCTCACGACGTAGGTCAGCATCACGAAACAAAGGTCAGTACACCGCAATGAATTGGTCGAGCGAAAAAGGGGGGTGAAATCGATGGTTAGATTCTTGTTGGCGTTGAGCGTTTTATGCTGCGTAGCGCTCGATCGAAGCGCGGCGCAGAGCGTAGTGATCGAAGTCGACACGCTCTCTGCTAGAACGGATGCTTCTTCGATTGAGAGCGTGGGGTTTTCAATTTCAAAGCATGAAAGTCAGATCACGATCCAATACGATGGAAAGCTAGTTAGTCGTTACAATTTTCGCGACCAAGTGGCGCGAAAGCCATATCTTTGGCCGGTGATCGGACCGACCGGCAAGTCGATGACGCGCGCCTATCCCATGAAGACTGTTGCGGCGGAACAGCAAGACCATCCGCATCATCGTGGCGTCTGGTTTGGTCACCAAGGCGTCGCCGGCACTGATACGTGGACAGAGGCGGCTTCGAAAAAATTGAAGGGCGCACGAGAGAGGGAATTCTTAGCCAGTTTAGGCTCAATCGCGCACACGGATTTCACTGAGGTTTCGGCCGATGCAAATCAGGCGGTAATTCGCTCCAACAACGACTACTTGGATTCATCAGGCAAGCAATTGATGGCGGACCAACGGTCGATGATCTTTCGCATCAACGGAGACCAGCTGGTGATCGATTTTGACATTACCTTGCTCGGGAAATACGGAGACGTGGAATTGCAGGACATGAAAGATGCGGGGCTGAACGTGCGCGTTCCCACTTCGATGTCACTCACGCATGGCAAAGGGCACATCGTTAATAGCGTGCGCGACCGCGACGGTGAAACGTGGGCCAAGGAAGCCGCTTGGGTGGACTATCATGGACAGGTTGATGGTGAGCAGCTGGGGATCGCGTTCTTGAATCATCCGTCAAGTTTTCGGCATCCGACTCGCTGGCATGTGCGCGAGTACGGTCTGTTTACGGCAAACGCGTTTGGCCCAAACAGCCTCGACCCGACCGCGCCTTCGGGTACGTTTACGTTGCAGAATGGTCAGACCGTGCCGTTACGCCACCGTCTCATTTTTCACAAGGGTGACGAAAAAGCGGCCAATATCGCGGAGGCCTATCAAGTCTACTCGGCTTCCGGAGAAACCAAACAGCCGGAAACCAAACAGCCGGAAACCCGCGTCGCCGAAAGTTGGGCTCAGTTTCGCGGCAATGACGGAACCAGTTCGTCGCCTGCAAAAACGCTGGTGAATTGGACGGAGCAGGATTTTAAATGGAGAACCGACCTACCCGGTCGCGGTTGGTCGTCCCCCGTCCATCACGAGGGCAAGATTTGGTTGACCAGCGCGATCGAAGAAGAGGCCAGCGACGAGGAAATTGCGGAAAAGTTAGAAGGTGTTCAATTCGCAAAGATCAAAACGGCGGCCCGCACGATCAAGTTGTTCGCCATTTGTGTTGATTTGAATACTGGGAAGCTGCTCAAAAACATTCCGTTAGCTACCGTCGCCGATCCACAACCAATCAATCCGATGAATTCCTACGCATCGCCAACATGTGCGATCGCCGGAAGCAAAGTTGTTTGTCACTTCGGCGCCCACGGGACTTGGTGCCTCGATACTAACAGCGGCGAGGTCCTTTGGTATCGCGCGTTTGTGATTCAGCACAGTGTTGGCCCCGGTTCATCGCCCGTGATTTTCAAGGACAAAGTTATTTTTGTTTGCGATGGGACGGATCAGCAATATGTGGTTGCCGTCGATCTTGATGAGGGCAAGACTGTTTGGAAAACGGATCGGCCCGCGATTAAATCCAACAATGGCGAATTTCAAAAGTCTTACAGCACACCGGTGTTTATCGAGGTCGAAGGTAAAACGGCGGCGGTCGTCCCGGGCGCTCAATGGATCGTCGCCTATGATCCTGACGACGGCAGCGAGATTTGGCGAGCCGATTATGGGTTCGGTTTTTCCGTCACGCCGATGGCGGTGTATAGCGAGGGCATCGTGGCGTTTTCCACCGCCTTCAAACACAATGAGTTTGTTGGCGTGCGTCCGGGCAGTGGAGACATCACAGATTCTGGAATTGTTTGGCGTGGGAGAAATGCCCCGTCGATGTCATCGTTCATTTGCGATGCCGGCAATCTATATGCCGTCAGTGATGCAGGCGTCGGATTGTGTTTGGATATTAAAACGGGCAAGGTCTTAAAGAAGAAACGCATGTTGGCGAACGTTTCTGCGTCGTTATTGAAATGCAATGGGCACTTCTATGTCGCCAACCGAAACGGGGTGATGAAGGTCGTTAGCTGTGACTCGGAAATGGAGATTGTTGGCGAGTTCGACTTTGGCAGCCCTATTTTCGCGACTCCTGCAGTCGTTGAGAACGACTTGGTCATTCGAACGAAGGATTTTCTTGTCCGGGTTGGAAAATAGGTTTGCTTTGAATCTCTTCCATCGCCCCTGTACCTTTGACGGCGGCTTGTTGACCAAGTTCGTTGGTATGTCGAAACCGTTTACTGGAACGGTCTCGGTTCTCGTTTTTATCAAGCTGGTGAAGTCGTTTTGATTGGTTGGTTTGTTCTTGCTTGGTAGCTCTCCAACTGGCTTTGGCAGTATTGCATAGCGCTCTCAATTTCAGTTAGGGAAAAACCTCCAAGATCGGTAACCAACGACTGCCAACCTTCACCAGAGAGATTCGCCGCCAAGAAGTTAACACCTTTGCGCGACTTCATTTGAAACTCAATGATGTTTTCAAAGTGAAATTCAACTGCATTATCACGATCCGCTTTCCCGGTTGAGCATCTGAGGTGATCCGGTCCGACTTCGAGCGTTGTCTTCAGTGGCAAAAATCTCCGCAGCCGTGTCCTCCCTTTACAGAACTGAATTAGGTTTGGCAGGAAGAATAAGAGCATAAATGTCGGCGGTGCAAAGAACATTCCAATTATGTTTCCAGCAACGAGTGCGGTCGTGGCAATTGAAAACCATTTGGTCTTCTTATGCCATGCCGCATTCGTAAATTCAAATCGTTTACGGTGAATTGCTCGAGGCGGATTTGAACTAGGTGCAAATACGCTTCGAACTTCTTGCGACAAATCGTGAGCTTCGGCAACTATCCCAGCTTCGTCTATTGCTACTTGAAGATCGGTCGAATTTTCTGTTGTTTGGCGGGTGTGAACAGCATTTGTTTCCAATCCTATTGCTGCGGCAACTTGCTTCGCCAGCGGCACAAGCGTTTGCTCTTGATATGCAAAAGCGACTACGAATTCTGCGCCATCATCTAAGCAGACAGCAAGCGTTCTCCAGTCCTTGTGCTTCGCATTGTGAAAGATGCTCATCGCAAAACGCGGGTGTCGACTCATCGGGTCAATCTTTAGTTCAACAATCTTTTTAACCAGTCGTTTTCGAGTTAGACGCAACCAGTAGGCTCTTTCGGTAGAGTGTCTTGCTTCTGATGGAATCGGAATTTTTTGGATTTGAGTTGCTATACTCATACTATCTTAGGAAATTTCCATGTCCCGAACCAGAAGAATGTTTGATTCATCGCAAAAAGCCAATGCCGTCCGTCGTCATTTAAA
>CALKXO010000468.1 GCA_938003615.1 uncultured Pirellulaceae bacterium
AGCCACCGGTGATCAAATGGATCCGACGATGGTCGGAGATGATCTTGACGAAGCCGTCGTTGTTGAAGACAACACAACCAATCTGGTCACCGTGAAGACACTCGCTAGTGGCGATGCCACGCCAGAAGAAGGGGACACGGTCACTTTCGAGATCACCGTCACCAACAACGGTCCTGCTGATGCGACAAACGTCGACCTGACTGATCTTCTTCCTTCGGGGCTGACTGCCACGGCACTCAACGGCGGCATTACCCAAGGTAGCTACAACGCTACGACAGGTTTATGGAGCATTGGGGCATTGCTGATTGGCGAAACCGCAACACTGACGCTTGAAGGTACCGTTGACGTTGGCCAAAGTGGAAATACGATCACCAACACCACGACTGCGGCGACAGGTGATCAAGTCGATCCGTCTACCGTTGGCGATGATTTAGTGGAGTCTGTTGCTGTAGGCGTTCCGTCGGCTGATCTGGTGACGGTAAAAACACTTGCTAGTTCAGATAGCACTCCGGATGAAGGCGATGTTGTCACGTTTGAGATCGCGGTCACCAACAATGGCCCGGATGCAGCAACCAACGTCAGTCTGACAGACTTGCTGCCTGCTGGCCTTACGGCCACTGCCAGCAACGGAACCGATGGCATTGGGGGAACCTACAACGCGACGACCGGTCTTTGGACCATTGGCACACTCGCCAGCGGTGCCACTGCGACGCTGACTCTCGAAGGCACGGTTGATGTTGGCCAAGGTGGAAGCACCATCACCAACGTCACTACAGCAGCGGCTGGCGATCAAGTCGATCTGTCTACTGTAGGGGACGACCTCGACGAGTCAGTTACCGTCAACGACTTTGCGGATTTGGTAACAGTCAAGACGCTGGCTTCAGGCGATACTACGCCAGAAGAAGGTGACGTTGTCACTTTTCAGATCACGGTCACTAACGCTGGTGCTGCTCAAGCGACCAACGTTTCTCTTGCTGACCAGATGCCTGCCGGAATCACTTTAACTGGCAGCACGCCGTCCCAGGGGGCTTACGATTCGGCGACTGGAATGTGGACTATCGGAACGCTGAACAACGGTGCAATGGCATCGCTAACAATTACAGGGACCGTTGATGTTGGCCAAGGCGGAAGTACGATCACCAACATGACGTCTGCTGCGGCAGGTGATCAAACGGACCCTAGTACCGTGGGTGACGATCTGGAAGAATCGGTAACTGTCGATAATTTTGCAGATCTAGTTACGGTGAAGACGCTGCTGTCGAGTGATTCAACTCCGAATGAAGGAGACCTCGTCACGTTCCAGATCGCGGTGTCAAATGACGGCGCTGCTCAAGCAACCAATGTTTCTCTAGCCGATCAGATGCCATCGGGTATTACCTTGACGGGATACACTCCCTCACAAGGTTCCTATGACCCTGTAACGGGTGTTTGGACGATCGGCACGTTGAACGAGGGTGCGATCGCCACGATCTCGTTGACCGGAAGCGTTGACGTTGGTGAAGGTGGCAACACGATTACTAACGTGACGACAGCAGCTTCTACACCCGACCAAATTGATCCAAGTACCGTCGGCGACGATTTGGAGGAGGCGGTTGACGTGGAAACTCCGATTGTCGTAGCAACCGACGCGGACCTAGTGACTGCAAAGACTCTAATTTCAGGAGACTCAACACCCAACGAGGGCGAGGCAGTCACTTTCCAAATTGCAGTCACCAACAATGGCGCGGTCCAAGCGACCAATGTTTCGCTGACCGATCAGATGCCTGCTGGAATTACACTGACTGGTTTTATCGTTTCCCAAGGAAGCTACAATTCTGGGACGGGGCTTTGGACCATCGGTACCTTGAACGGTGCCGCGACCGCAACGATCACGTTGACAGGTATCGTCGATGCGGGCCAAGCCGGAAACACCTTGACCAACACGACAACTGCGGCTTCCACGCCGGATCAAAACGACCCGACCACCGTCGGCGACGATCTCGTTGAATCTGTCGATGCACAACTTCCTGAGCTGACCGTTGAAAAGGAAACGACAGCAGTCGTGGCCAACGGTGATAATTTTGATGTAACATTTGATTTGTTGATCACCAATACGGGAACGGTCGAGATGGTGGGCATTGACCTGTTCGACAACTTGTCGGCTCACTTTGGGCCTGCGTTTGTTGGCGTTTCTTCAACTGCCATTGACGTCTCCGGTGTGACCGCCACGCCTCCCACGCTCAATGGGTCCTTTGATGGTTCAGGAGATAACAATCTCTTGAACAACGATGGTTCGCTTGCCGTCGGCGACACTCTGAGAGTGACCGTTGTGGTTACGCTTGATCCGGACGCTCCCGGTGCGACCGTTCCGTTTACCAATCAGGCGCTAGCCGCTGGTGACGATCCAGATGGTGATGAGTACACCGATTTGTCAGACGACACTTCGAATCCGAGCTCAAATGAAGATCCTACTCCAGTGGTCATCGCGGATATTGCGATTGCTAAATCAATCGTAGGTGCCCCCGTCCTTACTGATAATGGGAATTATGTCGTGACCTATCAGTTGGTCGTTGAAAACACTGGAACGGTTAATCTTGCAAGCTTAAGCCTGCAGGAGAATCTGGCGAGTCAATTTGGGACTGCCTTCGTCCGAGCGAGCAACCTGACGATCACTTCTGGGCCTAGCGATGCTGGGAGCAGTGTTGCGGTAGATTCAAACGGGTGGAATGGAAACAGCTCGGTTGAACTGTTAAACATGTCATCGACCAGTTATCTAGTCGTTGGAGATTCGTTTACGATTCAATTCAACGTCGAGATTGATCCAGTTGGAGTTACTGCCCCCCTAGAGAATCAAGTTGCTGGTTCCGCTGAAGCGGTCGATGCCAGCCGAAATCCCATCTATGACTCCGGTGGGAACCCCTTGACTGCGACAGACGTCAGTGATAGTGGCACGGAACCAAGTACGAGTAATCCAGACGATCCAGACGATCAAGGAACGCCAGATGATCCGACTCCATTCGATCCTCCTGCGGTGCCTTTGGGGGAGATCTCTGGTACCGTCTTCGTCGATGCCGATGGTGATGGAATTCAGGACAATGGCGAGAACGGAATCGCGGGTGTTGAAATCGTGCTCTCGGGCACCGATGTCTATGGAACATTGGTTGAAGTGACTGCGTTTACTGACGCAAACGGTAACTACACATTCGACGGTTTGAATGCGGGTACTTACTCGGTGACTCAAACACAGCCGGAGGGATTTGAAGATGGAATCGACAACGGCGATCCTTCGTTTACTGTCGGCAACGACACAATGTCGAATATTCAACTTGGTTTTGGACAGGCGTTTCGGTCCAATACATTTGGAGAAATATTGCGTGGTGGCTCTGGAGCCGCGGGTAATCCACCCCAGCTTCCCGGTTTCTTGCCGGCCAATATATCACCCATTGGCAATCTGATCGGCAGTTACATCGGCGCACCCGGGCCGATCTATTCTGGCGTGCCGATCAACCTCAACGCCAATCCATTGAAGCTGGATAGTGGTCGGTCTGTCACAGGCGGATACTCAGTCGAAAATGGTTTTGCCGATGGGGAGTGTGGATGCGAAGTTGAGTGTGATTGCGTTTCAGTGCCGGTTGATGCTTGCGGGGATCCGATTAACGAAGTTCCCGTCGAACAGACCGTCGATGATGATTGTGGATGCGACCCTGTCTTTTCAGAGGGGCAGTTTCCAATGGAGGCGGTTGATGGACAGTTGTTGGAAACTCAGGACGATCAATCCCCCCCTGCCTTTTTCGATTCGGCAGCGTCTCAGGAGATCGATGGAGACCAAGCGACTGACGGTTCGTCCCAGCCAAACGATGGCGAGCACGTGGCAGTGCCTTCCTTTCTTAAGCGGTTCGCCAGCTGGGTCGTGACGACGGATCAAGCTAATTCGTAGTCTGAGTCAGTTTGCCGATGCAGTCTGGAAAGCACCTTTTGCGTGGAGGCCCGTGAACGAGTCCTAGAGCTTGGCAGCAGTTTGCCCGAAGTGTTCAATACCGATCAAGGTGTTCAGTTCACCAGCGATCGGTTCACTTCGGTGCTCAAACAAAACAAGATTCAGATCAGTATGGATGGAAATGGGAGAGCGATCGACAACGTGTTCATTGAAAGATTTTGGAGGTCGTTGAAATATGAGAAAATCTATCTTAAGCAGTACGACAGCATAGCCGATCTGTACAAAGGACTGAAAAGTTACATGGATTTCTATTCCAATGAACGTACCCATCAGTCCTTAAACGGGCAGACTCCTTCAAGAATTTACAAGCGGGTTGCCTGAAATTTAACTGGCCATGCAGGGCTGGAGCGAGTAGCATAAATTGCCACGCCGGCTGGCCAGGATTTGGGGACTAGCTCAGTCATTCCTCACATCAAACCACTATTGTTTGTAGGGGTTACTTGTTTCCTTACTTGTCAAACGTGACCGTGGTCCCGAGTTGTTTTTGAGCGTCTGCTTTTTCCAAGATTTTATTTTCTTATACCAACCGTTGAGCTCTGCAATCTTTTCATTCTGCCCTAAATCGGAATAGACTTGCTCTAACTCATTTTTGATAGAGGCCAGTTGTTTTCTGTTAGAAAACTTTTGGAGTGCGGCCCGCTGCAGGCCTTTAAATAGTGGTTCGGCCGCTTTTTCTTTTTGACCGCGCTGTAGCCAAATCAATCCAATGTGCCGATAAAGCGCAGCGTTGTTGCCAACGTGCGCGGCCAAGCTTGGCCCGTGCTCTAAAACCTCATCTTCACTCAGCAGTTGATGCCGCATGATCGGATAAAATGCATAGTCCTTTTCAGTCTGGCCTTCCAATATCCGATGGTCCATGGGAACGCCAGCCAACCCTGAGGCGGTGGCATCGACCATTTTTAATACGCTCTCAATTAGTTTTCGCCGTTCTGGCAAACTAAACTCGCGCTCTTGGCCACGAATATACAACGAGATGTCTAGCCAAAGTTCGTCGGCGTGAAAAACAAGCCGATTGGCGAACTGTGTGACACCATCTGGCGACCGATCGTATTGGCGTATCAGTTCATCGCTGGTTCCGTTAATGACCTGCAATAGAATGTTCGCTTGCGCGAGCAGTGCAACGGCGTTGCCGGGATCGGCAAGATCCGCAATCACTTCGCTCATTCGGGCTTGGCCTTTCTCTGAGGCACGCAGATACGCCTGCATCACTTGGGTTGATGTAAACCGCTCTCTGACAAACGAGCCAAGGTAGTCGGGGGCGAAATCCGACTGTTCTCCGGCCGCCGCATAGTCAAGCATAGGCTTGTAGTCATAGACGCGCAGTTTGCCCGCCGCATAAATTAAGAAAGACGTTTTGAGCAGGTTTTTGCGGCCCACCAATTCCCCTAACTCTTCAAGGACGCGATCGTCTGGGCGCGACGCCTGTGCTAAAGCCATTGCTGCCACTAGATGGTAACGGCTGTCTTCAAAAAACACGTTTTCAAATTCGTCGGCCAGCGGGGCCAAACGCGCGTCTCTATCGCTGTGGGGATAGGGTGCTGAATCCACCGTGTCTTGAAGGCCACTAAAAAACACATCTGCAAGGTATTGCTGACTCTCGCTTTCAAATGATTGGGCAAATTCTTTTAATGTGTTTTCCAACGCATCGGAGAACAGACGCGTGGTCAGCAGCATCTCCCCCGCTGCTTCCGGTTTTTCCCAAACGCGTTCACACATCAGACGCGCTGTTCTGAATTGCCGGTTCTCAATCAGGAGAATGATCGTCTCCAATTTGTAAATATCGTGATCGCCTTCGATCGCGGTGAGCGCGTCGTGAAACAAGTCCAAACGTTCTAGGTGGGCCAGCAATTTAACAACCAGTGGGAACTCACGAGCGCGAGCCATCCAAGCATAAATCAGGCATTCTGGCTTTTTGAGGCGTTGGGCCCAACAATCCACCAGCGGCATCGCGACCTCCTCAAAACCTGTTTCGTCTTTCAGTTCCAGTAATAGGTTTAAAATATCTTTGAAGTTGCTCGAGTGAAAATAGCCTTCGATGTTGGCTTCGATGATCGTTTTGAGGCAAGTAAACG
>CALKXO010000469.1 GCA_938003615.1 uncultured Pirellulaceae bacterium
CTAGATTTGCATGCATGGCCAACAAAAACTCCATCGCGGTTTTTTGGTCAAACCGAAGAGGAACGTTCATTGGCCTAACATTGTCATAGGCCACACTTCCGGGTAGCGGATCGGTGGCCGCAAGAATCTGCTGCGTACGCATCGAGGCTGCGGAGCGCTGTTTGGCGTCTTCGCTTTGGAAACAATAGCCGCAACTGGTCGGCGGGACGTAGTGCTCCGACTGTTGATCTTCTTTGGTCAGCACACGCTGGCAAGCGTAACATTGTTCGTAGTCCGATTCGGCAAGCGTTGGATCCACTGCAACACGTTTGTCGAAGACAAAACATTCACCGTCGTAATGCTCGCCGCCGACTTCCTCGAAATAGCGTAAGATGCCGCCGTCCAACTGATAGACTTCCTCGAACCCTTCACGCTGCATCAAAGGCCCTGCCTTCTCACATCGAATCCCGCCTGTACAGAACATCACCAGAGGCTTCTTCCGCGCGTCTTCGGGCAAGGCCTCGATGGCAGATGGGAATTTTCGAAAATGATCGACTCCGACTGGAACGGCTTGCGAGAAAGTCCCTACTTCGATCTCGTAATCGTTCCTCACATCCAACAACGTGATGTCGCGTCCCTCGTCTAACCATTTCTTCAACTCAGCCGCCTTCAGTTTTGGGCTCGTCCGAACGGCCGGCACAATGGACTCGACGCCCATTGAAATGATTTCCTTCTTCAGCCGCACCAACATCCGACTAAACGGTTGATGATCGCTCACACTTTCCTTGACAGGCAAATCGTGAAAATCTGGATAGTTTGCTTCGACGTACCGAATAAATTCGTCGATCGCGGCGCGTGTGCCAGCGACAAACATATTGATGCCCTCAAGCGAAACGAGGATGGTTCCTTTGAGTTCAAGGGACCTACACTTGGGCAGTAGGTCCGCTTTGACAGTCGCGGGGTCGTCGATCGGCACGAATTTATAAGCAGAAATATTGATGTACTGAGGATTCATCTTTGAGTCATCTTCGATTGCGTTGCTGCCATGGGGGCGGGTTTCAAACTTTTGAGGCATTTCACGCAAAATGGCGAGAAAAACAAGAGCGATTTATGATCGAATTTGAGATAGTATAAAGGAATCTGATTTTAGTGGAATCGCGTCTGAGCTTCGGTCGATATCAGGTTTGATTTCGCGGAGATTTCCTTTTTCAGAACAACGGGCCAGAACTGTAGTTGGAGCCGTCAATTGGCGTGCTCAAAGCCTCTTTCCAAAACACGACCACATTCGAACCATGTCCAAAAAACAGAATCCCTATCACTTGTGGCTCGGCTTGCCGGCGGAACTCGTTTCGCCCAACTTTTTCCAGCTACTAGATATCGCTCCTGAGGCCACTGACGACAAACAGATTTCAGTGTCCGCTCGCGCGCGGGCTCAACAACTATTGGACCTGCTGAAGAAGGTGCCCATCAAAAGCGAATCTGAAAAAGCGATTCGGGCGAAACTCAAGTCGCGCGTCGTGACCGCGCACAAGACCATTTCGGACCCTGCAAAACGCAAGCAATACGCACATGCACTAGCGACAAAAAATGCGGGGGCCTCATCCGCTTCAGGAATTGTTCCGCCAGCTTCATCGCCAGTGCCTGCTCCGCCCGCGTCAACCATCCCTACTCCCAGCCCTCCTCCAACAGCTCCTCCCGCTAATCTTCCTGCTAATATTCCCCAAGCCATTCCACTTGCGATGCCGATCGATTCCGCCCCGCAGCCGGCGAATACCGCATCCGCCAACGACGACATGTTTTCCGGCATCGACGACGAGGACACCGTGCGCGTGCGTCCGGTTCGAGCGCGCGGCAAACGAAGCTCCATCATTCCCATCGTAGTCACTCTATTGGTTATCTCCGTGATAGGCGGGCTGGTATCACTGCTGGCCAAGTACAACAACGTGTTTGACGTGTTGGCGAAGCGCGAGCGAGCGGCAGCCACAGCTCCAGATCCCAATGCTCCGGCGATTCCCAGTCTGGAAACGATAACGACTGATCCAAATGCAGTAGCCGCTCCGGAGGCCGCCCCGCCAGAGCCTCTCAAAATGCCGGAAAGCTTCGACGTGATTGCCGAAGCGCAAAACCGACGCACGAAGAGCGCTTCTGGAAAAATCAACGCAGCGGTTGGAACTCCCTCTGAAAATGGCATGGCCGATCGCGCGGCCAAGGGCAACAACACAGCAACCAAGACGCCGACACCGGACAAAGCGCCTAAATTGTCGGCTGTTGAAATGGCTGCCTCAACTTCTGTCGCCCGGGTGGCAAGCAACATGGTGCGTTCTGCACTTGTAAGACGAGACGTTCCCGCTGCCAAAATTGCAAACACACGAGTAAAACGCCTGGCCGGCGCTAACTTCTTTGACACGCGCACCAGATCTTTGCTGGAAAAAGAGCACGCTCAGAACCAGCAGATGATCACAAGTCTTGAAGTGTTTTTAACGCAACTGCATTCGGCTGCCGACGAGCTCCCTGGTGGACAAGACATTAAGGTAGACGATCTTGTTATGTCTTTGTTAGACAGTAGCCCCACGGCCGTGACCCTTCGTCGTGCGGGCCGCAATGAAGTGATCCCGTACACAGATCTTCCGACAAGTGTCGCGATTGCGCTGGGTGACCAAGGTTCTAAAAAAAGCGTTCCTCAATGGAACATGGCCAAAGCTGCCGCCCTCGTTATTCAGTCTCAGTACAACCCGACATTGCTAGAGAAGGCACAACCCTTTCTCACACAATCGATTTCAGACGGCTACGACAAAGAGTGCCAAGCCATATCGGCTTTCAGTGACACCGCGTGGCAGCGACAACACCTACCTGAATCGCGTCCAGCAGATCCCAATGTGGCCGAAGCCAGCGTCCAATTAAAAGACTTCCGTGCGGCCAGTGGGTACAAGAACCCCAAACTCGTCAAACGGGACGCGGCCTCCGAGTTACTCGAAAAACTTCTCTTTTCGCAGGCTTCACAACCCAATGAACGGATGGCGCGTCTATCTGATGCCATCGCAGTTGCCGCAACGCACAAGAACTTCGATGCGTTGCTCGTGGCAACCGGGGAGTTATACAAGCTTTCTAATCCTGTTAACGTCGCCGGTACGTTGGTATCACCGATTAACCGCTGCATGCGAGCAGACATGACGGCCACAGAAGCCCGTCATTTGGTGCACACAATCATCGGCCTGACGAAGCAACTCGAAGGACGTCAGTGGTATGAAGAAAAGGCAAAACCCAAGCTGCTCAGCCACGCCCAGACGCTGGTGGAAGAGTTTGAGTTTTCCGAATTGGCCCCCAAAGTCAAGCAATTGACGAATTGACGGATCTTACGCGCGATGGCCGCGCTGTTTGATCTCGTTCAATACGGCGACGTCACTCACTCACCAACCCAAGATGGTGATTGGCTTAATGCTTCGACTTGGGGCGGAGCTGAAAACATGCCCGTGGATGGCCCGAGCGATTTATAGGCAAGCAATCGGTGGTGGGGAAGTTGCTTGATGAAGTAGCCTCTTCCCTCGTGTCCCTCGCCGGGAAAGTATTCTGCGAGGAGACCGCTGATTGCGATCGATGTCGTTCTATCGATCTGAATTTCAGGAAACAACTCTATGTTCATACCACCGATACTTCCACGACCTTACCAATCTAGGCGTGATCAGAAAGCAGTTTGGCTTTCTTCTTCGCCATCAGTTTCTTTTGATAACGTCCTTGGACAATATCAACGATCACTAAAACGCCAATTACGAAGTAGAACGTTGTCTTGGTCATTGGAGTGACGGCGTTACCGAAGAAGGATAAGTGTGCCAAGTGACCGCCTTCGCTGACAAGCATGACGCCAACGATAAACAGAATAAACAGTCCCAGCACTTCGTACATGCGGTTCTTCTCCAAGAAAACTGAGATGGTGTCCGCTAACACAATCATCAGAACACCGCCGATCACAATCGCGATGGCCATTACCCAGAAAACGTGCGTCAACGCCATCGCGCTGAGAATGGAGTCGAACGAGAAAACGAGGTTCATCAGTACAATCCAGAAAATAACGGAGAGTACGCTCTTAGGCTTTTTCTCTTCTTCGTGTCCGTGATCCTCCATCGTCACCATGTGCAATACTTCTTTGATCGCCGTGTATAAAATAAACGCACCACCTGCGAGCACGATCAAACT
>CALKXO010000470.1 GCA_938003615.1 uncultured Pirellulaceae bacterium
GCGCCAACCCAACGGTTGGTTCAAAACTTCAAGGAATTTTTTTGTTATTAGACTCGTTTTTTAAAACCTCAGACAGGTTTAACGACAGACACTAGTTAGTTCAAGCTGGCCGCTTATCTTCATCTTCCAGTTCATCATGGCAATCGCGATGCAAAAATTTTTGGCTCTTCTAATTCTGACTTTGAACAGCCTCTGCTTGGTTGGGTTTGCAGTCGCACAAAACGACCTCGCCGATGTCATTGAACAGGCCGAAAAAAGTGTCTTGCGTATCGAAGTCGAAGGCGCTCAAGGCGACGGACTTGGCAGCGGCTACATCGTTCAGGACGATGGACTGTTTGTTACCAATGTGCATGTCATGGCGGGAGCTCGAAAAGCGATCGCTCATTTCTCTGATGGTAAAACGGCAAGGATCACCGGCACCTATGTTATCGATAAAAATCGCGACATCTGCGTCTGCCAACTAGAAGATGCTAAATATCCGCCGATCGCGTTTTCAACAGACACGCCACGTAAAGGGGCAAGTGTGATTGCTCTTGGTGCTCCACACGGGCTCTCGTTTTCGGCCACGACTGGAATCGTCAGCGCTATCCGAGGTCAAAAGGAAGCGCGGCAACAGATGGGCCGACCACAATTAGAAGGGACTTGGATTCAGGTCGATGCGGCATTGTCTCCCGGCAACAGCGGCGGCCCCCTGATCAATCAACAAGGAGAAGTTGTCGGGATGAGTACGCTGGCTTCCAGTGGCAGAGCCCAGAACTTAAACTTCGGGATCTCGGCCGAAGACATTGCGACCGCCGTCGATACGGCAAAAAAACGACAGCTGAAAAACTTCGCCGACGGCATTGCCAAGGTCAGTATGGGGGAAAGTCACGCTGGCGGCGCTGATTCGGACAGCATGATCAAACGCCAAAGTATTCCCGAAAGCGCTTTGCAGCAATACATCGCGGCCGGCAAAGAACAGTACAAGAGACTGGTCAACGACTTTCGCAAATCCTCCACAAAAGCAACTGCGCTGTTAAGGGAATATAAAAAAGGCGAAACCTTTCTTCCACGTGGCAGTGGAGCATCTGAAATGGCGGTGCTCAGGGGCAAGTCGAAGGACAAGTACTTTTTCCGAAACGAGAACGTCAAAAAACGCCGTGTGAAACGCCAAGAAGAATATGCGAAACGGCTATCCTCGGTCCGCAAACAACTGTCCTCGGTGATGGACGACGATTCTTTGGCGACGCTGCTGCTCAATGGTGGCCCTGCACTTGATCCGCGCAGTACAAGAACCATCGGGTTCATGGAGGATGCGGTTGTCGCCCATGCTTACAATGACCACGAGGTGATTGTTGTCTACGAAGACGTGCCGTTTTTGATGTGGATGGAGTCAACAGCCGGCCTCGCGATGGGTTCGCCACTTGATCCTGCACCAGTCTACGTGGCGGGCACTCAAACGATCCGCGTAACAGGCAAAGGGCCTCGATCGGTAACCGTTCTAAACTCAGTTTCAGATGCCGAAATTCGCGCAGCGGTAAACGCCGCTAGCGATGAGGTTCCAATGGAGGCAGAATTTCGCATATGGACAGACAGATCAGGTAAGTACACTTTTGAGGCGATCTTTGTGGAGGCCGGGGCCAAGCAAGTTGTGCTGAAGAATCGCAAGGACAAGATCATCACCGTTCCGCTGTCCAAGTTGTCACAGGACGATCTTGATCTGATCGAGCAATATAAAAAGTAATCGTTGCAGAGTAATCGATGCAGGTTGATCGAACCAGAATTGGCGTAGCAGATTGGCGTAGCAGATTGGCAACAGCAGATTGGTCACATCAAATGGGCAACAGCAACTAAGGTCTAGCGACGCGCGTGGCCATCGTTGCCGCATTGGCTGCCTGTCCTTTGCCCACGAAAGCAACAGTTCCCGACAATCCTTCTGCAAGTAAGTTCAATTCGTCGGATTTACAGTCTTTGTGCGGCACTGCGAAGACCGGACAGCGTGCCTCCTTCGCGACCAAGCTAACGCTAGCGAGTTCTGTCAAGCCAATCATGACCACGGCTCCGGCAGGTTGCAAATTTTTCGACAGGTGCTCAGGGTCCGGAAGCTCTCCAGCGGAGAATTCGAATTTGACGACCTTGGCCCCCGCCGATTTAATCTCCGCAACCGCGATACTGACGTCTTCTGAATCTGCCTGCGGTCCGCACACTACCGCCACACTGCCTTGGGCTGCTGTAGCGGCGAGGACTTTCTTCTTGAAGTCGTCAATGGTGATGCGGCCTGCCCGATAATGATTGGCCGCCATCAGAAATTCACGTTGTCGATCTGCCATGGAAGAAAGTTTGCTTGGAGGATTGAAATTTGGTCACTTGGCCACTTTGTGCAGATGTTATCAAATCGGGATTTGAACTACAATCTGCAATGACGGCACCGCACCTGTGGTGCCCAACGAATTTATATATCGATGCAAACGGACGAACCAATGAAAAGCTGCGTTTTGGCCTACTCGGGCGGACTGGATACTTCTGTAATTCTTGGCTGGTTGATGGATGAAGGCTACGAAGTCCACGCCGTCTACGTTGATCTGGGTCAGCCGGGTGAAGACCGTCAAGAAGTCCTAGACAAAGCCAAAAACGCTGGCGCTAAATCTGCTCGCATCGTCGATGTGCAAGAAGAACTGTGCCGCGACTACGCGTTCCCCGTTCTATCGTGGCAAGCCAAATACGAGGGGCCCTATCTATTGGGAACTTCGATCGCGCGACCGCTAATCTCGAAAGTCATGCTGCAAGTTGCCAAGGAAGTTGGCGCGACGGCTTACGCTCACGGCGCGACAGGCAAAGGCAACGATCAGTGCCGTTTTCAATTGGCAGCCGAAGCGCTCGAAGCCAACGTCGAAATGATTGCTCCATGGCGAATCAAGAAATTCCGCGATGCGTTTCCTGGGCGTACCGAGCTGATCGAGTACTGTGAAGCGCGTGGCATTCCGGTTAAAGCATCCAAGGCCAAGCCCTACTCCAGCGACGAGAACTGTCTGCACATTAGCTACGAAGCGGGGAAGCTGGAAGAGTTGGATGTAAACGGCGTTTCGATCGTCGACTTCGGCATGGGCGTGTCGCCACAAGAGGCTCCGGATAAATCCGAAACCGTTACGATCGATTTTGAATCCGGTGTTCCGATTGCCGTCAACGGCGAAAAACTATCCGCGCTGGGCATCGTCCAAAAACTAAACGACATCGGCGGTCGCAACGGCGTGGGTCGAATCGACATGGTAGAAAACCGCTTTGTGGGCATGAAGAGCCGAGGGGTTTACGAATCGCCAGGGATGACGGTTTTGTATGACGCGCATCGCTACGTCGAACAATTGACAATGGACCGTGACTTGATGCACTTGCGTGACCGCATGGCCCCAGAAGTTGCCGAGATGGTCTACTACGGTTTCTGGTTCTGTCCAAAATTTGACGCGCTGCTGGCATTCAATAAAGAGGCTCAGAAAAACGTGACCGGCAGCGTCGAACTGGAACTGTATAAGGGCAACATCATTATTTCAAAGCGTTCAAGTCCCAACAGTCTGTACGACGAAGCAATCGCCTCAATGGAAGGCGGCGGGTCATATAACCAAGACGACGCTGAGGGTTTCCTGCGTATTCAAGGCTTGCCGGGCCGAGTTCAAGCAAGGATTTTGCCGAGAGAGTATTAGGCGAAGTGGGGTTTTCGGTTTGAGGTGTTCGGTTTTCGGTGAGGTGTTGGAAAAATTGGGTTTCCAGTCGAGGGCGAGATGGTTTATCGGTCATTCGAGGATCTGGACGTATGGAAGCGCGCGTGCCAACTCGCGGTGACAGTCTACGAGTTAACTCGTGGTTGGAAAGATTACGGATTGAAAAACCAAATGGAACGCGCTGCAGTTTCGATCGCTTCTAATATTGCTGAGGGCAGTGAACGGGGCGGGAAAGATTTTGCGCGATTTCTCAGAATTGCGTCTGGTTCTGCTGCCGAACTTCGAACTCAGATTTACATTGGCAAAAAGATTGGTTTAGTTTCAGACGATCAGTTCAACACGTTAATTCATGAATCTAAAGGAATCTCTAAAATGCTTACCGGGCTAATAAAGTCAATCGAGCAATCCGCGCGCAACTGAGAA
>CALKXO010000471.1 GCA_938003615.1 uncultured Pirellulaceae bacterium
CAAGCCCGACAAGCCACCAGCCAAGAAACTTGGTGACCTGACATCTGACGAACTCAAAGGCAAGGAGGCTGTTGTTTACTCGCGAAACAAAGATAAAGCAGAGCGTGACTTCGCGTTAATTCGAGGTGCGGGCAGTTCAACACCTGCGCCCGAGGACTATTGGGTTTCCGGAGCCAATGCTGTCCTCGACAAGTAATCAATTGTTCTTAGTTGTTCCACCACGATAAACACGGCCATGAATTCTGAGCATCAAGACGAGCCGCCCGTTGATCCCCCTGCCGCGCCGACTTGGGTAACGCGGCTTGGCAAGGACACCATTTTTTGGACTTCGATGTTTTATGCGGCGTTGATGTTCACGGTAGCAGTACTGCATCGCACCGAAGTAATCGACCTGTTCAAGAGCGATAATTTTCTGGTTCCACTTTCGATACCATGGTTCGGCGCGATTGGCGCGATCATGATTAGCTTGCAAGCCGTTTTTGAGCGTCGGGACGATTGGGATTCGGCATACAACTACTGGCATCTCGCTCGCCCGTTGATTGGTGCAACATTGGGAATCATGTCGTATTTGATTCTGAGCGTGATTGTCACACTGGCGGGTTCAACACCTCCCGACACAACAAACGCACCAACCATCGCGAACATGAACATCTTTCATGTGTTGGCTTTCATTGTCGGTTACCGAGAAGAAACGTTTCGCGACTTGCTAAAGCGCGTTACAGACTTAATTCTTCGGCCAACGAGTTAGTATGACGTCAAAATCTCAAATCGCGTTCATTGCACTTTGTAAAGAAATCGTCCGAGACGGAATCCTGACCAAATCTGAGATTGTTCAGCTTGCCAAATGGATCAATGAGAATCCAGAAGTTCGAAAGGGTTGGCCGGGAAAGCCGCTTGTAAAGCTACTCAGATCGGTGTTTGCGGATAACAAGATTTCTAAGGAAGAATCGCGTCAAGTCGGCTCGGCACTTCAAAGCATACTTCGACAGTGGGCAAAAAAGGAGGCAGAAGCAGTTGAGCCTTCGAGCATTACCGTCGAGGTTGTAGACGCGTACAGTTCGGTTGACGATCAAGAGTCTCCGCCAAAGGGTGACTGGGAACAGGATCCTGCGACGGAAAGACAGATTTCGTTTGCGCATTCACTTGGCATTTCGATGCCAGAGAATGCCACAAAGGGACATGCAAGCAATCTGATTTCAAAAGCCCTTGAGCAAAGAGACCAAGGAGCTGTGACAGAATTGCAACGAGAAGAGGCTAAGGATCTGGGCGTCGCAATTCCAAGACATGCAACATTTGGTCAGGCCAAGGCGATCATTCAGAATGCCAAACCAACTTGGGCTCAAAAGCAGTTTTTTCAGCGAGCGAATCTTGCATTGCCATCTGGCGTTTCGCGTGACGATCTAGAGGAGAGAATCAGGAAATTGTCGCGTGATCCGGTTGTTGCCAAGCGAATTCAAGACGCAGTAGCCGCTGAAAATGAAGCTGAAATTGCGGCGGGCTTAGAAATGCGGCAGGAAGACATCGAACGATATGGGCTCGAAATTGTCGAGGAGTTTGAGCGTTGGGAGAAACTCGCTGACGATATTGGCCCCTACGTCGTAATCTATCGCAGCGGCAGATCGCTCAAGGTAGAAATCGTCGAGCTCGATGGCGTTGAGATTGAAGAGAAAGCTCGCGGCAAAAGCCGAGTCGTCCTCGAATGCCTTTTCCCCAAGCGAATCAGGGAAGACGGTGAAAAGTGGCTCGAATGGGAAAAAGAAAGGCAATTGATCGCCGGAAAGATCGAATACATCGGCTTACTCGAAAATGTATGGGGCCGATGCAATATCGAAGAGATTGACGAGTATGAATCGGTAAAGTCAGACTTCCAATGCCGCGTAGAACAACTGGTTTCTGATAAAAGCAAGTGATAATCGGCTGTTGGCGGGACGCGAACCTCTTTCGCAACTTTGTTTCTTATCTCAACGGGAAAAACGATACTTGAACGATCAACGTGATCTCTGTTTGCGCGGTGGGTCATCGCCTTGAAGGAAATTAGAAATGATGGATCAACAACAATTCAGTGAAATTCCAGCCGGCTTTGAGTGGCTCTCAAGCAAGCCCAACACGATACGTCATCACTTGGAAAATCCAGAACCTGATCTCGCGTCGTACATGCGGAAACGACGCCTCGCACTTGGCGAGCAAATCATGCAAAAGCGACGGATCTACCTTGATACTCGTTATTGGATTTTCATTCGCGATGTCTTTTTAGGGCGCGAACAAAAGCCCATTCATTCAGAAATTGTAGAAGAACTGAAAAGGCTTTGTTCTGATGGTTCCACGATTTGCCCAATCAGCTACTCCATCTTCGCCGAGCTGCTTCTCCAGTCAGACGACTCGACACGAATTGCAACGGGCAAAATGATTGATCTGTTGAGTGAAGGTTGCACGATACAACCACCGCATGAACTTTTCAAACGTGAGGCCTATCATTTCATCGCAAAAAACACCCAGCCGGCGGCAACTCTAATCCCTGTCTCGCACTTTGCTTGGACGAAAGCCGCCTTTGTTTTAGGAGATGTTTTTCCAAGCAGCGACGAACTTGATCCCGTGTTGATGGTTGCGATCCAGAAATCAATGGACGATTTGTTTTGGTCAGTCGGTTTGACTGAAATGTTGCAGCACCTACCAGCAACTGATGACACGGAAAAACAGATGACCCAAACAGTAACTCAGGAGATGACGGACGCGAAATTTGCTGCTGCCAAAAGTTGCGATACCTTTGAATCACTTTTCTTGGATGAAGTCACGGGATTGCTTCAAGGTTACGGGGAATTCAGCGGTGGGCTGATGACTCATTTGGCTTCGGAATCTGGCATTAATTCGCCTGCCGATGAATCCGTGACTGCCCTTGGAGGAAGAATGCTTGGCCAACTGATCCGACTGGCATTCGAACACAAAAGGATTTCAACCGAATTGCCAAGCATCGAAATTCCAAGCAGCCTGTACGCCACGGTCCGGCTTTCACCTAAACGGAAATACAAAAAAGGCGATTTTGAAGATTTCCGACACGCAACTCTCGCCTTGCCCTACTTCGATGTGTTTTTAACTGAGTCAAGCTTGAAGCATACACTGACCAATAAGCCACTTAACTTGGACGAAAAGTACGATTGCGAAGTGATTTCAACTGAGGAAGATGCGTTGAATTACTTGAGAAAGCTGAGGCACTAACTTTTGGTTGACTTTCTTTGTGCCATCGCAGTACAATGAAGTCGCGGTTGGAGGCGTTCCACCGCTCGGCGAGTGACATTGCCGGATTCAGATTTACGATTGGGCGTGAGAAACCCGTCGTCTCCAGCGCAGCTATTTGCGCATAAAAGAAAGGTCAATCATGACTATTTCTCAACAATTATGTGTGGCACTTGACGATTCCAAGCAAGTTATCCTTGATGCCGAAGAATGTCTTCGAAAGATGCCGGGACGTTTTCGAGTTGAACTCGATGTAAGCCGAATCTTTGGCGAGGAGGAAGGGACATTCCTTGCGTTCATAGATGACAAGTTGGTGGTCGTTACCCGGATTGGCGGCTTCAACATCGACGGCGAAGTCGAATCTTTTGATGTGCCAAGGCGGCTTGAGTTGATCAAGCGAATTCCTGAGTTCATGGGGTTGGTTCAACATACCGAACCGGAAATAGTTAGCGAGTTCCAATCTGCAATCGCGCAAATTCGTAGTGCGATTCAGGGAAACAACCCAAGAAAAAAACTGCGGGTTCGAACCGATGACGACTTATTGACGATCTTGGCGCAAGAGGCCTCAACATCTTGGGTGGTAGCAAAAGGAATGGAATCTGAGATTGCCCAAGTCGAAATCGTGAACTTTGCTGGAACCCAAATGATTGAGGGCGATTTTGACCCCGCCAGTGAACGGGAACCGAATGGGCGGCTTGTGGTTCGCTTTACGAATGGACGAATTGTCAATTGCCAAGTTGATTTTGGAAAAACGCAAAATCCAGTCAGCTATCCCGAGTAAACCATTTTGAGGAACTGCGAGGTTGAAGGCGCAACCTCGCAGATTTGTTTCGAAGTCAGCGTTCGCAATAACGAAATAGAACAAGTGAACTTGAATCGAAAAATTTTGTCCACATTCGTGTAAGGAAAGTCGTACACGATCAAAGGGCTGATTGTTTTCTTGCCACGAGCGATTCGGTCTAACTCAGTATTTGTAGATGTGAAATGAAGAAAGTAGCTCCATTTGGAAACGGCATGCTTGAAGCCATTTGCAAGGTTTTGGCTCACACCAGCGATGGGTTAACTGGCTCAGAAATTGGTCACTTATTGCGAACTTGC
>CALKXO010000472.1 GCA_938003615.1 uncultured Pirellulaceae bacterium
TGTGTTAATACTTAATTCAACGCGCCAACCCAACGGTTGGTTCAAAACTTCAAGGAATTTTTTTGTTATTAGACTCGTTTTTTAAAACCTCAGACAGGTTTAACGACAGACACTAGTTAGGTATTTGGAACTTAGTCGAGTATTCCAACGATCGGTTGGCAGCTACGATCGGTTTGCAGCTACGATTTGACTGATTATTTTCGGGAACAAGATGGCCAGAGATATTGAGGAATTTCTCCGACGGGCGGCTGAGCGTCGGAAACAGAATCAGGCTGGTGGGGGGGCTGTTCCTCCCAAAGCACCTCCTGTCTCGCGCCCTGCTCAGGCACCACCCAAAAAACGCTTAGCCGATGAGGCTTCAGCGCCGGCTGCGGATCCTTACGCGCGTAAAACGCAGGCGGCTCCGCCCAAGTCGCCCCCACGCAGCCCTGCTCCACCGCGACCTCCTGCGCGTAAGAAGCGCGAGTCTATTGAGGACCATGTAAGGCGCGCAATCGTTGTTTCAGACGTCACCGAGAACGCCAGCCACTTGGCAGAAGATATCAGCCAAGCTGATGAGCGTCTTGAGGCAAGGCTGGAGAAGTTTGACCATTCGATGGGCGCTTTGGAGGGCACCGATACGGTTACCGATGATACGGTAGCGTCGGTAGAGGGGGCGGATAAATCGCATTTAGCGGTCGGCCTCTTAGAATTATTGGCGTCTCCTAAATCCATCCGGCAGTCGATCCTTATCTCAGAGATCCTAAAACGTCCGGACTTCGACGACGAGTAGGAACTGGTGCGAAGTGTAACCGAGACACTTTCAACGAACTCTGTAAATACAGTTTAGACGGAAGTTGCGCGCTTACGGATCGTCAACTAATTGTCGTTGAATTTTTACTACCGTCGATTAAAGAATATTTGTATGACCCAAGTCGCAAACATTGAAACGACAAAAATTGGCTGGATCGGCACCGGCGTCATGGGCACTGGAATGTGCCGCAATCTGATTAACGCGGGATACTCGGTGACTGTTTTCAGCCGCACGAAAGAGAAATCTCAACCTTTGATTGAGCTGGGGGCCGTTTGGGCCGACTCGCCGCGCGAGGTTGCACAACAGAGTGATGTTATCTTTTCTATTGTAGGCATGCCGGAGGATGTGCGGCAGATTACCCTCAATCCAGAGACGGGGGTTCTCGCCGGCTGTAAAGCTGGCAACATTATCGTCGATATGACCACCAGCGAGCCGAAGCTGGCGATTGAGATTGCCGCTGAGGCCAACAAGCGTGAAATTGCGTCAGTCGACGCGCCAGTATCTGGCGGTGACATCGGAGCCAGTAGCGGAACGTTATCGATCATGGTTGGTGGCGACGCCAATGCGGTCGCGTTCATTGGCCCTTGTCTGGAAGTGATGGGCAAGACAATCGTCCACCAAGGCGAACCGGGCACCGGACAACATACCAAAATGGTAAATCAAATTCTTGTCGCCGCCGGGATGGTGGGAGTTTGCGAATCGTTGTTGTACGCGTCGCGCGCGGGACTGGATCTGGACACTGTCCTGAAGTCGGTTTCCAGTGGAGCAGCCGGTAGCTGGGCGCTTTCAAATTTGGCGCCTCGGATCGTGGAGGGCGATTTTGAGCCCGGATTCTTTGTTGATCATTTCGTTAAGGATCTTGGAATCGCGGTAGCCGAAGCCGACAAGGCTGGCCTTGAGCTGCCTGGGCTTAGTCTCGCACGCGATCTGTATCAGCGCGTTCAGGCTGATGGTGACGGCAGTTGTGGAACGCAGGCCTTGCAAAAAGCGCTGGCCAAAATGTCTGGGCTAGACTGGCCAGCGTAAGTCCTGTAAGTATTGCCGTTACGGCCTGTGCTGTTAGACTACCGGGATGAGCGAACCATTGAAGAAAACGTTTGAGCCTGCCGCGCTACGGCAGGACTTCCCGATCCTCAACCAGACCATCCACCGGCAGAAGCCACTGGTGTACTTTGATAATGGAGCGTCGACGCAGCGACCAGAGGTCGTTATTGAAGCGATGGATCGTTGCTACCGAGAAACGTATTCTAATGTCCACCGGGGAATTCACTGGTTAAGTGAACAAGCTTCGGCCCAGTACGAAGAAGCGCGGCTCAAAGTGGCCAAATTCATCAACGCTCCTTTCCCTGAAGCTGTGATTTTTACTGCCGGGACAACGATGGCGATCAATTTGGTCGCCAACAGTTGGGGCCGAACAGTGCTCAAGCCAGGCGATGAGATTCTGTTGACGATTTGCGAACATCATTCCAACATTGTTCCTTGGCAACAGGTTGCCGCTGACACGGGCGCCAAAGTCCTGTTTGTCGACATCACATCCGACGGTCTGCTGGATATGGAAGACTTTCGCAGTAAGCTTTCTGACAGAACAAAAATGGTGGCGTTTATGGCCGTCTCCAATATGTTGGGGACGATCTTTCCTGTCGATGAAATCATTGCGATGGCGAAATCAGTCGGCGCGGCTACCCTCGTCGATGCGGCACAGCATGTTCCCCACGAACCCACCGAC
>CALKXO010000473.1 GCA_938003615.1 uncultured Pirellulaceae bacterium
GGGAGACAGCAACACTAAGAGATTTTTTTGGCCGAACAAATCCCATATATGGCCGTTTTGCACATCTAGCGTTTGCCAATGCAGTACAGCCATTCTTGGTAGCCGCCCGTTTTGTCGCCGACGCGTGCATAAATTTTGTTGTCCGCCAGTGCGAAGGAGGCAAATCCACTGGTGCCCAGTTGATTGGTCGCCACTTCCTCAAACTGATTGGGGTTGGCTTTGATGACCTCTGTCTGCCCATTTTCAGCGGTGAAGTAAATCATGTCGTTAGCAGAAACAGGCGAAGCGCTAACGGGGCCTTTGAAGCGCTTCTTCCACTTCTCGGTTCCGTCGACGACATCGAAGCAAAAGATCACGCCCTTGTCGGTGATCCCATAGAGAAACCCGTCAACGACAATCATCGACTGCTCATAGCATTTTAGCGGCTTTTCCCACAGCATCTTCCCCGATCCATCGGCAGCGATGGCGAGCGTCTGAGGCCCCGGGTAACCACCGCTGGCGAAGACGGTCGTTTCGTTCCAAACCATGGTTCCACAAGTGGCTTTCCATTTCGCCGGTGCGGCCCAATTCTCTTTTCCAGTAAGCGGATTGTAGGAGGCAACTTTGTTGATTCCGCTGATCAGCAGTTGATCTTTGCCACCCACATTGGCAACGACGGGAGTTGAGTAATTGATGGAGGGACGTGGGGCCGACCATTTTCGCTCACCTGTTTTGGCGTCGTAGGCAACCAATGCTCCCTCGTTCATGTTCTCGTTGGACACGATGACTAACGACTGGTACACGATCGGCGAGGCACCAATGCCAAACGCGTAAGGGCTGCGGTAGTCACCGACAATGTCTTGCCAGACAATCTCTCCGTCGAGATCGAGCGCCGTGATGCGTTTCTGTTCGTTGTTGAAGAAGACAACGTAGATCAAACCGTCGCCCAGCGCGATCGTCGATGAAGCGTGCGTGTTCTTCGCATGAATTTTTTCGGGAAATCCACCCGTGTTGACCACCGTATCCCAAATCTGCTTGCCTGTCGCGCGATCGAAAGCAACCACCGATTGCGTTTGCGTTTGTTGATCAGCAGTGGCCAAGAAAATTCTTGAATCAGCAATAATCGGCGACGCATGTCCCTTACCAGGAACTTTGGTCCGCCAGATCACATTTTCGGTTTCGCTCCAAGACGTCACGGGTTGTTGATTGGTAGAAATCCCATTGCCGGCAGGTCCGCGCCAACGCGCCCAATCAGCTGGTGTGGATTGAGCGTCGTGCTGCTGTCCATGCGTTGCGTTGACTGACAGAAACAGCATTGCTGAAAGAACAAACAACAATATTGCGCGAGTAAAAAACATGATGGAAGATTGTCTGTTCATTGTTACCGTGTCCTGAATTCTGATCAAAATTTTGGGGCAATATGGTTTTAACAGGAACGGCACTAACCGCAAGCTAAATACGGCAAGCCGTCCTACTAAAACCACTCGGTTTGGCTCAGCATGCGAGCAGACTCTATTGGCGAATCAAATTTGATAGCAGCCGAAAATTGAGCGCAAGTTTCTGGGCTGAATCATTTTCTGATCGGCCCCTTTGAATTTGAGCCCGGTGAAACACATCGAACCGAAACCAGCGACTCGACAGCTGATCTATCAAACAGTTCCAGACTACTTGGCAATCGTACTGTTGTCGCACCACTGATAGAAGCTCCGGAATTTCTGCGTCCGAAAAATGGCAGGACGCTGAAAAAAGCAACGCCCGCAAGTCGTCCGCATGCCTTTGAGGAGCAGGAACACTCAACCAGTGCCGCAGATCAAAATCAATCCACTGCGCAGAACGGCTTTCCTGATCGTAAAGCACATTGTTCAGCGTCGCGTCTCCATGACTCAATGGGACCGCGCCTGCGCGACCCTCTTCGATCGTCAGACAATGAAATTCTCTCAAGGCATTCACCGCAATTCCCAACACTTCTAGTCGAGCGTCTTTCGTTTCAGTCGATTCTGCCAACCAATTAGCCAAAGGCACTCCTCGAAGTTGATTGCAAGCCAGCACATGCCCGGACTCAATCGCCTCAGAGTTTAACACGTGTTTAACCTCTCGCTCCCAACGAATCCACTGGCCATTAAACAGTACTCGGACGGGCACCTGGCGACACGCCAGCACGGGATTGCCTAGCAGAATCAACACGCATCCCCACCACCTTCGACATTTGTAGACCTTATCTTGATCGAACCAAACGCGATTAATTTTGACGGCCTGAATACGAGCGGCCAGCATCCCCAAGCAGGAGTCAGTTATTTTCGTTAGCAACAAAAAGTGAAATCTCGTTTAGTGAAAGCCTGAAAACCTCATTTGCAACCACGACAAAGAACAAGCACAGACTCGTTGAGTTAGCTTGCATGAAAGTCTCAACCCAAAAGCGTGGATGTCGGTATGGAAAAGGCCGCTCGTCTTTGGATCGTCTCCAAAAACGGCGGCCTTGATTTTACAGGACCGACAACTCGGTTGCCGATCAGAGAAACTATTTTTCAAGTTCTGCATTCCAGTAAGTATCGCTGATGAACTTCGCCCAGCTCCTATACTGCGTGTCATAACGCGAATACATTGGCGACCAGTGCGGACGCAGGGGAGGCTTCTTCAGTTTCATTCGCGCGCCTTCGGGCGTCCGATCGGCTTTCGTATGGTTGCAATCAATACATGCCAACACGCAGTTCTCCCAAGTTGAACCGCCACCGTGCGAGCGCGGAATAATATGATCGATCGTCAGCGCGTCATGCTTCGGCTTGCAACCGCAATACTGACACATAAAACGGTCACGTTTGAACAGATTGCGTCGACTGAATGCGACACTCGTATCGGGCAGTCGGTTGTAGCGAGTGAGCGTGATGACTTCAGGAACACACACCTTCTGCGACACTGCTTGGATGAAAGCTTGATCGTCTTGCGGTTCCAGCGCTAACCAGTCGCTCCAGTCATACAGCTGATAGTCGCCCGGGTCAACGATCTTTGCGCGCTCACTGAAAACCAACGAAAGTGCTCGCCCGACGGTCGCAACATTAACGGGTTGCCAGTTACGGTTCAAAACCAACGCTGGTCGGCGTAACACTTGCGACATCATCAATAGCTCCGTGAAGTTTCGAGAACGTGTCTGTAATTATTATGCATGAAATGAAGTAAAAGCCCAGTTCGCTACCCAATGCGGCATTGTGCGACAACGCGATACTGCTCCAGACATTCAAAATTGCAGGGAATCAGCCCGTTTCTGGCGGTGAATCGTCCTTTGGCACGCGCGACGCACAAAAAATGGCACGGGAATGCGACACTGGCTTAACTACGAAGGTGCTCTATTGCGAGTTCAGACAACCCGTACGGTTGCTGGTTCACAAGAAACCCTGGCGTGCTGCCACTTTTGAATTTGAAGAAAAAATGAGCTGATTCCAAGTTTAAATAGAACTGGAAGTTGTTATAAAATAGCCACACCAAGCGTCTAATTATTATCTACTGGAGTATTGTATGTCCCCCGTTTCTCGTCGTAAGTTCATCACATCATCGCTGGCAACGACAGCCGCCGTTGGGGCATTGGCCAGCCAACCAGCGCGCTTGTTTGCTCGCAACGCCAACCAGAAAGTCGCGATCGGTTTTATCAGTTGTGGTGGTCGAGCGCGCGGGCTGATGGGGCAGTTTCAAAAGACAGCAATGGCGGACATCGTCGCAGTCTGCGACCCAGACCAAGAACGAATGGACATGGTCGTGGACAAGATCGCTCCGAAAGCGAAAACGTACACGGATCTGCGTAAGTTATTGGAAGATCCTTCCATCGATGCTGTCGTCGTAGCGACCTGCAATCACTGGCACTGCTTGGCCGCGATTTGGGCCATGGAAGCTGGTAAGCATGTCTACGTTGAAAAACCACTTTCTCATACTCAGTGGGAAGGTGACCAGACGGTTGCCGCAGCCCGCCACTACGGCAAAGTCTGTCAGATCGGAACCCAACAGCGCTCTGACCCAATGCAGGCCGAAATTAAAAAGTTTCTACACGAAGAAAAAAGCTTGGGCGAAATCCAAGCCGCCAAAGTAAATCGTTACGGCGTGCGAGCAGAAATTGGCAAACGTGACAAGCCATTGGAAATTCCAAAATCTGTCAACTACGACATGTGGCTTGGTCCTGCTCAAGACCAACCCATAATGCGACGTGGCCTGCACTACGACTGGCACTGGGATTGGAACACTGGATCCGGAGAAATGGGCAACTGGGGCGTCCACGTACTGGATGATGTTCGAAACAACATTTTCCAAGACGGCGTGAAACTACCACAGAAGATTTTTGGCGGCGGTGGGCGCGTCGCTTGGAACGATGCGGGTAATACGCCCAATGTTCACTTCACCTATTTCGATACCGGATCGATTCCGGTAGTCATTGGGCTGACGAACCTTCCCGCGAAACCGGGAGACAAGAAAACGCCAAAGCCGCACGGCCCCAATAGTGGCTACGTCGCCGTCTGCGAAGGTGGCGAGCTTCACGGGCAACGTAGCCACGCGGTTGCCAAGGATAAATCAGGCAAAATCATCCGGAAGTTCTCCGGTAACAGCGGCAACGTTCTCCATCAGAAAAATTTTCTCGAAGCCGTTATTGCCAACGATCCCTCTAAGCTCAACGCTGAGATCGAGGTTGGCCACCACAGCACCGGTTGGTGTAACTTGGCCAATATCTCTTACCGAGCTGGATCGCAAATGTCGGTCAACGATATCCGCGCCGTAGAGCAACCTCAATGGCAGCAGTTGATCGACCAGATGGAGAAGCACCTCGGCGTTTACGATCTGAAGTTGGACGACAAAGCGATTCAAATAAGCCCGATGCTGTCGCTTAATGAGGATGGTCAATTCGTCGGCGAAAATTCAGAGACCGCCAATAAATTCCTCAAACGAGAGTATCGCAAAGGATTCGAAGTTCCTGAATTGGCGGCGATGTCGACTGCTCACTAATTGAGTGACAGGAATTCGCCTGTGAATGTAGGCGCCTGTGAAGGTGGGCACCTGTAAAACAAAAGCGTGACGTTGAAATCAACGTCACGCTTTTTTTATTGCTTCGTTCTTTTATTGCTTCGTTGAATTCCGAGAAAACGATACTCGGGGAACATCGGTCTCTACAACCATCTGCCTAGATATCTAGGCGATGGTGGGGAAATTACTTCTTGCGATGCCGAATCTTGGCTCGCATACGACGTTTCTTCCGACCAACTTTACGACGACCTTTTCCGGTCCGTTTCGTTCCCACTTGTCCACTCTCCTGTATTTGAATTGCTGATTTAGGTTAAAACCGTTTGTTTAAGCCCCAAAGTTTAAACGAAATCGTTTTGTCTTACCAACCCAAAAAACGGTTTAAAAGGGCGCGAAAAATCCAAAAGTGCCTTATTCACGAGGATTTCAACCCGTGAAAACATGCTCTGCACCGCATCGACACTCGGGCGCCGTCAACCACATCGTCTTCGCGATGGGCTTTCTGACAACGTTTCCTGTAATTCTCAAACCGCTGGGGGTCACCGCCCAAGACTTGAAAAGTTACGTCCCCGACCTCGAACTGCATTATTTGTCGTCCGGCTAACATCTGCAATTTTGCGTGATCTGAGCCATCTCAAATCACAAACTCCTCAACCGTCTGCCCAACTCCAATCGAAGCTAAATGTGAGTGCAGCATCTCGATCGCCGCAACGTCAATCGACACAATCTCGTAAGCCGTGTTCTCCTGAATGCCCTTTTTGACCACTTCCCTAGAAATGAGATTGGGTGACGCCAAGGCTTCTTCATGAGAATCCATTGAACCGACCGTCGAGACAATGCCTTGCCTGACACGAGCAACGATTGTTTCTTCAGTTGCACCGCCAATCAACTGATCCAAATTTGTCCGCACGGTCACCCGAACTCGAACCAGCAATTCCACTCCGTTCTTTCCCATAGCACTCAGGCGGCGCTTCGATTCCGAAGAACTCGGATCCGTCGCGATCGAAACGTAGCTGCCCATTTTGCGCAGGCCCGTTTTTTACGGCACTTTTGTTCGATGCGCAGTTGAGAATCGGTGCTGAATTCGACTGGCTCTATGCTGGCGGCGGTCTTTTTGCCTCAATGGCTTGGAGCTCGATCTCAAATA
>CALKXO010000474.1 GCA_938003615.1 uncultured Pirellulaceae bacterium
CTCGCAACGAGGATCGAATTCGGTCGCATGTGTTCATCTGCATGTTGGCGTATTATGTGGAGTGGCACATGCGAGAAAAGTTGCGTCTGGTGTTGTTCGCCGAGGACGATCAGGAGTCGGCGGCAGCAGCTCGACAATCAATCGTCGCGCCGGCGGGGCGTTCGGAGTCTGCCAATCGCAAGGACTCCACGCGTCGCACGCCTGAGGGCTTTCCTGTTCAGGGACTCCGAGACATCTTGCAAGACTTGGGAACGCTTTGCCGCAACCGGGTTCGCATCTCAGAGTTCGATTCAGAATTTGACAAGCTGACCCAAGCGACTCCCTATCAACAGCACATTCTGGATCTCTTGGAAGTAGTCGCTTAGCGCTCGGTCAAGCGAGTGTTCCAGTAAGCGCACATTTCAATTCCGCCCTCAAACACAATTTGAGCTCGGAAAACACCGAAGCAAATCTAAATGGACAGGATGAAAACCCGTTCAAGTTAGGTTTAGCAATCGGAAAGGGAGCCTACGAAGCGGGGAACCTTGCTGGCGGAGTGTTTGGCGCTGCAGCCATTGTTGGAGATGGTGCACCAGATCGGCGATGGTTCGTTATGCTGCTGGCATGCATCGTGGTCATCATCACGGTCGGTCTCGGTGTTCGCGCTATCGCAAGAGCAGCGGGTTGGATGGAATAAGTAATGACTGGTGCGGTATGGCGATGGGAGGCGAAATACTCTGGCGATTTCGGCTGTTGTCCTTGGTCGCCGTCATCGGCCCGTTTGAAAATGAATCAAAACTCTATTGAAGTACTCCAGTGATCACCAGCACCAAAAAGACGACCGACATTAGCAGCGCTGCCGATAGCGTGATCCAGAAACGGTTTAGCCAAACATAGGCTCCGTGAAGGTCGTCGACAAGTTTTGATTTGACGAAATCTTCGGACTTGACCATGAACTGATATAACAGCACGATCGCTCCAGCGAACACGCCGGAGAGCACCAACGAGAAGATTGCCTGTTGTACTTTGATCGATTCCCCTTGGGAAACCCCGTCACCAAAACTGGTGAAAAACAGGGCCAGTAAACTGATCGACGAAGCGAATAACAGGACGCACAACACAATCAACCATTGCTTGGCGGCAACCACGAGGCGGACCAAGTCTAAAATGTTAGACGACTTGCCGCTGACCGATGGTACTGCAGAGTTCATTTGTTCAAACGCCGCTTTGAATTCGGCACGTTTGCCGGCGCGTTCCCAATCTTCCATCTGGGCATTCCACACGCGATCCGAGCGTACGATGTCGCCGGTTTTGATGTATTCGACAATTTCGCCTTTGGTCACCGGCCCAACCGGCTCGTCATCGGTTGCGTAGTACCAATCAATTTGTCCTGGCGGCCGAACGGCAGGTTGAGCAACGGCGGGTGCGGCTTGGGCGACAGGCGCTGCCGCTACGGGGGCCTCAGCCACCGGAGCGGCGGCAACGGGCTGGGCTGGAGCTTCCACAGGGGCTACCGGCGTCGGCGCGACAAAAATCTCGACATGCTCGCCAGCCTTGGCCCAGTTGCTGCCGTCCACCGAGACTTCGTGAGCGTGGTTGATTTTTCCGGACTGCGCCATCTGCTGGAGGCGCGTTAGCGGAAACGGCCCCATCACACGGCTGTGCATTTTGACGAAATAAGTTTGGTCTGACATTATGTTTCTATTTCTTCTCTCGAATCACAAACACTGGACGGCCTGCTTGCAGAGGGAATCCTGTGTCACCGGTGTCGATTCCTCCTTTGGCAGATTTGCCAATGGCCTCAAAAGAGGAAAGGTTACGTCTACCAGGAATCAAACAGTACAGCGTTTCTCCGTCGGTGATCGCGTTAGCAGCGACTGGATCGACGATCCATCTACCGTCGACGCGATAAAGTAGCCCTGACGCGGCGTAGTCGGCTACCCGCGCCCACTCCTGCATCTTGATCAGATTGTCGTTGATCAATTCTGAGGCTGCCGGCAAGTTGCGGCGGACGCGCGCTAGTAGCCGCGTTGCGGCGGGGCGCGCTTCATCGCCCGAATCGTCTTCGACGTTCTTCCACCGTAGTCCGGTGACTCGTTCCTCCTGCAACACACGTCGCTGGTCTTCTGCAAAATCGCGCAGATTGGGGGAAGCCGTTTCCGCATACTCGAGAATTCGATCCACCATGTCGCACTGGACCAACGGGTCGATAGGGGGCCCGTTGATCGCGGAGAGTGGTTTGGATTCCTCGAGTGAATCCTCCAGCATCTTGATAATTTGAGTGTCGGTGTCAAACGAGGAGCGGCCAAGGTTTTTCAAGATTTTGGCCGCGATCATACAGTGACCGGCCAATCCGCCGATGTCTCCTTTTTGATATTTGCGTTCGCGCTGATTGATACCCCTGACGAAGTAGCTGAATTTGCGTCTGGCCGGATCGAAGTCTCCCGCGAGGTAGTACTTTTTGCCATCGCGTTCTAGCACTGAGATTTTTCTGTGGCTCGATTGGTTGAAGAACGATTCAAGCGCGCGTTTTTCTTCGTCAATTGTATCGTCGTCGGCAAGGACGCGCGAAAGGTACTTGCGAAGGAGGTTCACCGAATTTCGCCAGTTTGAGATGTCGGTCTGTTCCATGGCGTCGTTGATATCACTTTGGAGGTCAATGAGCTGATCTTTTGAGAGCGTCTCCACAGGATAGGTTTGAACCGTTTCGCCGACATCCTGCCACAACCGAATCCCACTGAAGTGTTGGCTTTCCCGGGCAGAAGCTTCGAAGTCTCTTGCATTCGGGTCGTCCTTGAAGCGACTGACGAATTTCCGCAATGAATCGTCGAGTTGATTGATGCGGGAAACTCGTTTAGTCAAATTACGCAGCGCTGCGGCCGACTGTTTGCCCATTTGCTCGCGTTCCATGACGCCAACCGCAGAATTAAGCAAGCGGTCAGCTTGAGCTTTTGCTCCGGAGGAGATTCCTGGCAAACCTTCTTTGTCGGCATGCGACATGTTGGTTAGCGTTCGGATTTTGTTGGCGATCGGTGTCAGCGCTGCAGGAACTGCTGATCCAGCGTTGACCTTCGTCAGCATGCTGGTCAGCTCTTTTTCAAGCGACTCCAACTGGCTGATAAACTCCGCGCTACGAACCTGCTGCTTTTCCAGTCTACGGGCGTCCAGTTGCTCTTTTAGCTCATTAAGTTTTTCTGTTTCGTCGCGCGACCTAGCCATTTTCCGGCCAGCGGCCAATTGATCGTCGAGCGCCTTGCCCAAATCGCCATCCAGATTGAATTCTGCCAACAGCGCTGTCAGCCCGCCCTTGCGGGAGTCTTCGGCTTGCTGCGCCTGAGCCAGTTGCTCGTACAGGCCAACGACTTCTGAATCGTTTTTAATATAGTCCGGAAAAGCGTCGTGGATCGAGACGCCTTCGCTGTATTGCTTTTGCTGGATCATGACGCGCAGTTGTTCCTGAGCCACGATCAATTTGCCACTGCGACTATGCGAGAGTCCAAACCATGCGATGAAACCGATGGTCGCGATAGCGGCACCAATCAGCGCATATCGCAAAACTTGCGACTGCTTTGTTTGCTCCCTGATGATGGATTTTCGATAGCCCTTTGCCTTCTTCAGTAGGTCAGCCGAACCATCACGTTCGAAAGTATCGACTTGGGCAATACGTTTATCGAGGTCTTCCAGCGGGACGCCGACGGCGATCGAACGTTTTAGATCTGCAACGGCTTGGGCGTAATTTCGGTCGACGACGTGCGCCTGATCCAGTTCCTCCAGCCATCGTATTGGCTCACGCAGCGATTTCACCATCGGATCGTTTCGGTCGAGATTGGCGACGCGGTTAAGCTCCATCCAGCGCTGACGAAGTTGACGTCCTTTTTTGGCGTCCGTCTCCACGAGGGCTTGATTGAGTTGCTTTGCAACCACGCCCATTTTCTCAAGGTGACTTTCCATGCCGATGGAACTAAGTGCTTCCTTGATGTCCTTAACTAGGCCGCCGGGAACTTCGACATCCCACTGGCCTTGGATCTCCTCCATTAGATCACCCAGCTTTTCGGCGTCCTGCCGTTTGACGGCCACCCGATACTCATCCTGCATGCTTCTCAGGCGAGCCTCCTGTAGATTGACTAAATCCTGTTTCCAAACTTGATTCTCGGGGTCCTTTTCGGCCAATTTCTTTAGGATCAGAATCCGAGATTTCAGAGGTGCCTGAGCCAGCGCCAGCAAACGGTTCTTCTTGAGTAGCGGCGCTAGTTCTGCCAGTTTCTCGTAGGCTTCTTCGAGTCGCACCGCCGAGTGAAAATCGAGCCTTGGAGGAAGCTCCATTTTTTTATCGGACAAAACGGCAAGCCAGTCTTTGCGGCTGCCGAAATTCAATTCACGCACAGACTCCAAAACGCTGCGGGGATGTTCCGCCACCTGAACTGCTTCGTCGCGGCATCCGATTTTAAGCAAGCTGCTTACATCGAGTAGTTTTTCATTGACGGTGTCGCAGGCGCGCCCGTACTCGTTGGCTAATTCTACTAGGAATTCTGACGGGAGGTTCTCACTGTTGGTGATCGCCGTTTTAATTTCTCGAACCAAATTCAAATACATCAGGAATCCTGAAAAGCTTAGCTCTTTGTCGGGAATTGTACCGCTTCCAACAGTTGGCTGGGAAGCGACAATTATTCAAACGGTTACTTAACCGGGCTACCGTGGTAGGCCAGCTTCATGTCGGCCTTGGACCACTGTTTTCCTATATCGCCCATGTCAATATACATCAGCATCAAAACCCCATCACTGTGAATCTCCACCGGATGAGGCACGCGCCCAGGCATTAGTTCATCGATTTGCAACGTCTTGGCCGTTTTCTTGTAGGCTTCATCGAGAAAATCGATCTCTGCTTCAATGATGTCGATCAATTGTTCACTGCCGTCATCGCCTTGATCCGCCCTAGAGGAATTTAGCGCAGACTTCCGTTTGGTATAGTCGCGACGAATCACGCTGATTGGATGATTGCCAAACCTCCAAGATTGAAGTTCCACGTCAGGGTATCCCGGAGCATCAACAAGAAATCCGTTCCACACATACCGCAATGGCTTCCCGGGTGGTTTGTAGATTAGCAGTCGCAGCCTTGCGTTGAGATCACCTAGCCTCGATTCTTGATCGGGAGAGAATTCATCAAATGCCGTCGCGCTTAAGTCTAGATTGAAATCAATCTGGGCATGTGGAGTTTGCTGCACTTCGTTTTCTTCGGCGTTTTGGTCGCGATTGCGATCGACAATTTTTTCGGTTGCCATTGTTGTCTCAATCGCCGACGACCTGA
This sequence comes from uncultured Pirellulaceae bacterium, assembly GCA_938003615.1. Lineage (GTDB taxonomy): Bacteria > Planctomycetota > Planctomycetia > Pirellulales > Pirellulaceae > Mariniblastus. The sequence goes on from CALKXO010000474.1 coordinate 5,285, forward strand.
ATGAATTCCAGCGCACAGAATCAGCGGAGCTGAATCCATGGACATCGTACAGCAATTCAAGCGACTCGCTCTCGAAAAGATCGTCTAGCTCATTTGAGTCGTCCGCAAATGTGACTTCATTTTTTCGCCGTTTGTTATCCAGCCCGATATGGCCTCGTACAAACTTGATGTTCAACGGAAATACGGTCGCCATTCTGTCGGCATACTCAAGGCGTATTTGACAACGATTGATAAAGTCTAAGTCGTCCGATAACGCTTCCACTTGTCCCTTGTCGTCAAGGCCGCACTGAAATTCCAAACGCGTGCCTGTGTTGGTGTCAACCAATTGGAAATGACCTGCCGCGCGTCCGGCAACTGTCACATCCCAACGACGAGGAGTTGTCTGTGAACTGTTGACCGGAGGCGCCGTGCTGCTCTCCTCCAAGGAAGCTTGCAACTCAAGTTTGATCCCCATGTCGCTTTGTCGCGTATGGCGGGCAACCACGATCGGAATCGGAGACCGCGCTGTTTCAATCAAATCCCAATTCGGCGCAAACGATACGGCTTCCAGTGAATCGAGTTGGATCAGCGTTTGTTTGATTGCGAGAGGTGCTTGGACACGTTCTACTGGGCTGGCATCACTAGCACCTAACGCCAAAGCAGTATCCAGAGCAGCGTTCCCACCTTCGGGCATTGTTGGAGCGGCAACCGGCCGTTGAGTTTGCCCACCGGGAAGTTCTGTTTGGAATCGACGCGACTTTCGCACACGATCGGTTTTTGGCATCAGTGCTCTGGGCAGCGCGGGTGCAACCAGCTTCCTGTTTTGGGTTTGGGTTTGGGTTTCACTGCGATCAGCGCGGGAACGACTTGGGGCTTCGGTCGCCAAAGCGCCTTCGGGTGAGGGACTAGCGCTGTCCGCCGCCGCGCCTGGTTGAGACCGAGCAGGTTGGTCTTTGTCAGGCATCGTCGAAATGTCACTTGGCATTTCGCCATTGGGCGAAAGGCTTGCCAATTCTTCGTCGTTGTTGTTGTTTGGCTCGACCGCCGGGGAAGCCATGTTCTCATCGATTTGATTTGGATCCAGTTTCGGCTTGGGCGGCGGCGCATTTTCAGGACGCTCACTGGCAAACGGGCTGACGCGCGGTCCGGATCTGAAGCTGAAAAATCCACCTGAAAATAGCTCCTTGTACATGTCGGGATACACCACCACGCTGGTGATGCCGGCCAGTACCAATGCTACGAGGGACGCAACCAATGCGCGCTTCCAGAGTGGTGTCGGTTCAATTTCCAACACATCCAATTCTTCTTCAGGCGGTTTCTTTCGGTTCTGTAATCCGGGCGGACCTTTTTTCGACGAGGCACGGAGGTCTGGCATCGCGCTGGGCAGCGTTTGTCTGAGCGCCCGTTGTCGGCTGATGGCGGCAGCGGTGGGCAGCGGTTCGGCGACAGGTCGCTGGCCTTCGATGACGGTTCCGGTGCGTGCGTTTTCAGCCCAGCAGCTGAGCGACTTCCGGAGCGGTTTTGTTAAATCGATTAACACGTTGTTGGAAGACTGACGAGTCAATTCGATCTCGGGTGAGTTCTGCATGACGCATCGAATTTGGCAATCAACATTGGGCGGCATCTGACGGTAAAAAGTACAGAACGTGTACTGCCACTGTTGATTGGCCGGCAGCAAAGAAATCGCCTGATGAATCAAGCCCATCACGGGCGTCGAAGGCTTGACGATCAAATAAACGATCTTGTTCATCTGGCAGGATTCAATCAGCTCGCCCGCCCAGCCAGCATCGCCGGTAACTTTTTGCCAGAACGAGCAAGGAGACGGTTTCGAGTATTTGCCGGGAAGCATTCTTGGTGGAAGGTTCTCTGCCGGTTTCTCCCACTGGTCAACGAAGAATTTCTTCTCTAACAGCGTACGGGTGGGACTGCTGGTTTGGATGTTGCTGTTCAGGGATAGATGGTGGGCGATTTTGTTGGATCGTCCTGAGTAGTCCACACCGCAGTCTTTGACGCGCGAGAGGACATAGCGAAAGTCGTTGCCCACTTTGGCTTTGACATAGGAGTAAGCGACGGGGTTTTTGACCGCTTCGGGTGTGCCGGGAGCAAACAGGTGCCGATAGCCGCTCAAACTTTCTAACATCCGAATCAGCCCGGGGGTCATCCCCTTAGTGGCAGCAACGGTACAAAATCCGCTCTTGCCGACCTGAAGGCCACGCGATGAGGATGTAAAGATTAACTCTTCCACGACTGCCTATTGCCTGTTGAGGAATGCGATTTAATTAATGCGAATTAGGGAATGCTAGTTGAGTGATACGAATTGAGGGTTGAAGACTGGTCCTACTTTGCTGGCGGTTTTTTGGAAACTCCGGCCTCTCCCCTCCTGGCAGCTTTTACAAGTTTTGGTGCGCGGTGGGCCATGGCCAGCAGGACGGGAACCTCGCACCAAACCGGTTTGATAAAGTCAGCACGCACCCGGTAATCGCCTGATCGCGGATCTTTGACGGGCGAATCGCCTGTCGCACTAACAGGGACAAAATAGACTAAGTCCGAAATCGATTGGGAGGCCGACACAAGCTCTGGACACAGCTGGTTGAGGATCTCCTTGAGTTTGTCAGATACTAGATCAATCTGATCCATGTTCAGAACGTGGCAGCCAGTTTTGGATGATTGAATCCAAGGCGACGGTAGCTCCCCAAATAGTTTTTCCCAAGCGTCGAATTTGGTACAGACGATAATCAGTGGACG
>CALKXO010000475.1 GCA_938003615.1 uncultured Pirellulaceae bacterium
CCCGGAGGAATCGAGAGGTTGATGTCGCGCAGCACATTCTGGCTGCCAAAACTGACCGACAGATTTTTCACCTCAACTAGTGCGTCCTGCTGTTCAAACAGTTTTTCAATCATTTCAACCTACCCCAGTGCCGGATTATAGCAAACTGGCTCCTTCCGGATAGTAAGTAAAATAGATGGAATCTAGCGCAATGCCCAAGATCAAGTCTAATGCCAAAATCGCCACGAACGAATAAACAAACGCCGCCGTCGAAGCGCGGCCAACGCCCTCGGCGCCCGCGGTGCATTTAAATCCTTGGTAGCAACTGATCATCGCAATCGCCGCCCCAAAAAAGATACTCTTGAATAATCCCACAAACAAATCGAAATTGGTCACGAATTTCGCACTGTTGTGCCAATAGTGATGCACGTCAATGCCGATGATGTCAACGCTATAAAAATGACCGCCCGCCACGCCCATAAAATCTGCCATCACGGTCAAAGCGGGGATCAAAAATAGGCATGCCAAAAAACGCGGCAAGACTAAACAGCGAATCGGATTGGCTCCCATCGCTGACAACGCATCAATTTGCTCGGTCACTCGCATCGTACCCAATTCGGCCGCCATCGAGCTTCCCACTCGACCGGCCAACATCGTCGCCGCCAGCACAGGCCCCAACTCTCGCACCAGTGACATGTTGATCACGCCACCAAGGCGCGTCTCGAGCCCGATCTGACGGAACTGAAAGTAACTTTGAACGGCCAATACCATCCCAATAAAGGTCCCGGTCAATGCAACCACCGGCAGCGACAGAACGCCCACCTGGTGAAAGTTTGGCCAAAGGGTTTCCTTTTTCGGCAATCGCGTAAACAGCCAGACCAACATGCGGAAGCAAAACAGCGAGAAATCGCCCAACGCGATCACCGTATCGATGACCACACGCCCCCAGCTAGACACCCAGCTCACCAAAAATGGCGGCGGTGTTTCGTATTCGATATTTCCGGGAGTTGAGGACACAGTAATTCACGCAATTTTCAAAGCGCGCAGCGATCAAGAACGGTACCCCCCAGTACTAGTCTCTGGTATCGGCCCGCAATCTCCGCCACATGAGCGACTTTTTGGATTGGGCAGAATACCCGGCGCAAAAACGCTAGCATCTTGGAATCCAGTCGCGTAAGTCAATTCTTGCAGCCAGATGCTTTGGTAACTCGACGCGCGAGCAAGACGAGCCAGTAAAAACCAGAGCGATCACAAACTAAACGACTAGTAGTCGCTTCTCTCCGAAAGGCGTATTCCTCTCGAAGAAAGAAGAAAGGGGCCTACTGGTAACCGTCTTCCATCGGTACCCGAGCATAGGAATTGTCAGACAAGAAATGGATCAATTTCAATGTCTGAAATGCGTCAAGCCATTCGTGAAATTTTTGAAGCAGCATTTTACTGTCTCGCGAGTTGTTTCCTAATTTTGGCCACACGCTCTCAAATTTTCTACCAACCAACCAGGCTGCACAACTCTTTGGGACTGCGTCCAAAATTTCTGCCGCCGAATTGGCAACTCCCTGTTCGACTGCATCCAGCAGCTGGCCAAGATCTCGATAACAATGGTCGTGGTAGGTTAGCCATCGCCCACTTTCGACGATGTCACCTACCGCCTTGCCCGTTCCAAATGGAACTCGATCCGAAACTCGGTCCGAAGGAAACACAAGCGCTTCTTCGATCATCTCAATTCTGCAACCTGTCTTGCTGAGCTGTTGCAGAAGATAAAAATCTTCGCCAGCCATTCGACGAACATGGTAGCCCCCCGATTTTATATACGCCTGTTTTGTGCACAGGATCGTTGAACCGATCGCATACCAAGCGTGTGGTGAGTTCGCATTTTCGAGGTTTTGGCGGTGCCGCTTGAGGTGCCGTTCATAAATCTCAATGGCCAGCTTCTCTTCCGTCGTGCCGCAATGTCGATGCTTGAAGTTAACATGACCGGCTAGAAATCCGGGATGATTTTCAATGTAGCCAAAGATTGCAGAAAAGTAATTTGGATCGACCGGGCTGTCGGCGTCGAGGCTGATAATCGGCGCTGTCTCATCGATAAGGGACATCCCAACGGTGCAAGCCTGATGCCGTGCTAGACCGACGCCAAATTTCTCAGGATACGCCCTGTCCTCTGTGACATGATCCAGCCAAGCTAACTGCAACGGCGTTTCGAACTCCTCAAGCCATTTCAGTGTCGCCAAATTATTCTCACTGTCCATCGAAGCACGCTGGTTCACGTTAACGACAACCAGTACTTCATCAGCAAAGTCTCCTGTTGCCAGCGCTACCTCAAGGCTTTTCAAAGTCTCTGGAAGCGTGTCAAATTCGTTGCAGCAGGGAATCGCAACAACCGCGCGGAACTTATCTTTTAACGAGTTACGAGACTGCAGAGGGGCAGTTTCAGGAGTACTTTGCGCCATATCATTACAAAAAAATCATTGATGAACCGGCTTGCCCCAGCGGGAGACCTATCTAAAGGCCAATCTTATCACACTGACGCTTCGGCAATCCAAAATGTTGAAAAGGACCCATCACGATGCTTAGTCTACATGAAATTGACGCCGTTTTTGAGCAGTACTATTTCGATGGCATGGGGGCCGTTAGCCGTGGTGACGCAAAATTCTTGTGCGATTTGATCAAGGAGATCCGACCGGGCAAGTGCTTTGAAGTCGGCGTTGCTTCCGGGATGTCAACGACATTCCTGCTGAAGGCGTTGGTGAAGGTTGGGCCGGAGAGCCAGTTGGTGTCGGTCGATATTAGCCGGCAGTACTACGCGGATCGGACTAAGCAGGTCGGCTACGTGGTTGATGCGGCGATCCCAGCACCGAGGTGCAAATATGGCCTCCATTTCAATCACTGGTCGGCCGATGCCGAGACGTTTGCCGCCGACGGGAAGTTTGACTTCGTTTTTATTGACGCACATCATAGCCACCCTTGGGCCACGCTAGACACGATGCTGATTCTGCCGTTTGTTCATTCGGGTGCGTGGATCGCTGTTCATGACATTGCGCTTCACAAGATTCCTCGATTCGCCAAGGAAACCGGTCCGTTCCAGATTTTCGAATCGTTTTCGCGACCGAAGAAATCACAACCGAAGAAGAAATCGCAGGTCGAGAATCAGAACATCGGCGCATTTCAAGTGATCGGAAACCATCGCGACTACGAGGCCTGTTTACTAACGTCGTTGTCCCAAGAGTGGACGGTGTCGGGGCGGATCAAACCGTCGTTCTATGACCGCATCTTCGAAATGGTGGACCGTTTTTACAGTGCCCCGTTTGGAACTCAAGTTCGCCAAATGATCGAAGCGCACAACAAGAAAGTTGCCGCAGCTCGCGAAGGCAAGTAGTGCTTCTTCATCCACGTTGGCTCTTGCATCGAAAGCGTCCGACCACAAAAGACCGTTTTGAAAGATGCTTCGTGTCGCGACCGTCAGTGCGAGTCCGCCAGAGTCGAAAAGATGATGGTTTCATATTCTTTCGCATAAGCTTGATCACCTGACCCGGTTCAAGCCCAAACTGTTCGCGAATGGCGTCGAAGGTCGTTCGATCCTCCCAAGCCATTTGAATGACGCGGTCGGTTTGTGCCTCAGTTAGTCTCGTCAACATTCTCTCCAAGTTTACAACATGCTGTTCAAGTCCAAGCTACGGCCGAGCTGCTTTCTTAGCTTGTCGCTTGCGTCTGCACTGGGCACTGCAATATTTCACATCGTCCCAAACACGCGCCCACTTCTTCCGCCACGTCATCGCTCGGTTGCAGACGACGCAGATCTTGCGAGGCAAATGTTCTTTGGTCATCACTAAATGGCCCTGTTTCGTTACTTGGACTTGTGCCACCCCGTCAAACCGCGCGCTGAGCGATCAAAAGACTGCCGAAGCCGAGGAGTTGGGCAAGCAAATCGACGCCAGGGAATAGCTGGAATCAACGTAGATTCACGTGCGCTATTTCACGCGTACCAATTTCATCAGACGCCCAGAGATGTTCCAGTCCTGAACATAAAGGTTGCCGTCTTCGTCCCAGTAAGAACCGTGGGTGCCGCTGAAGACGCCCTCGATCCAGTCCTTTTGCTGAACTTTGAAATTGCGGCGTGTCTTTGGATCAGGATTGTGCCCTAGCACCGCCATGATCGTGTTGCTTTTGTCCAAGATGACTAAACGACCATGCAGGTCGGGCACAGAAACGTAGTCGCCTTGAATCGCGACAGCCGTTGGCAAGCCTAACCCAGAAGCAACAACTTCGATGAATTCCCCGTCAAGGCTATAGTGCAGCAACCGGCCTTTGGGGGCGTGGTTGCGATCACAGATCAACAATCGGTTGGGCGTGTAACGTGTGTCCAGTGTCATGCCGTGGCAGGTGTTGAACTGTTTGAGGCCGTTGCCTTTTTCACCGAAGTGGCTGACGTATTTGCCGCTGGCATCAAATTTGAAAATCACATTGCTGCCGTAACCGTCTGCAACGTAGATGTCGCCAGATCGGCTGATCGTGATCGCCGTCGGTTTGTAGCCTTTGCCAGCCAAGCCCGATTCGGTCGGGAACGGTATCGTCAAAACAATCTCGCCGTTTTTGGCGTTGAATTTAATCGCTTCTGCACTCTTGTTGCGGGCGCCATAAATGAATTCGTCGTCACCCTCGGCGCGAATTTCCATATCATGCATGCTGGAATACTCCGGTCCCAGATATGACTTGACGACGACGCCGTCTGGCGTGAAAGCGAAAACGCCCTGTTCCGTGCTGGTGTAGATATGTCCGGCCTTGTCGATCACGACTGAACCGTGGGTTGATCCCAAAGGCGAGTTTCCATCGGGACGAAGTCCCCAGCCGGGAACTGTATCAAATGTCATCATGCCGCAGCCCATGCGAACGGGTTTGACCGCTTCGGTCTTCTCCTGAGCAACCGTTGGTTCAGAGAGCAGCAGCGGAATCAGAGTAGCAAAAATCGTGACTGAGAACTTGGCGAGCATCATTTTTTAGAATCCTTGCTGGTGAACAGGTTGAGTTTTGGGACAGCTTGCGTTGTGCGCGGGCGGCTTTTTGCGAGATGCGATGACATCAGCCCTCTCACTATACCAAAAATGAGTCGTCGCGTGGGTACGTGAAATCCGCCTTGAACCACGATCATCGAAAACCAAACTCTAGTTCTGCACCGTCGACATACCGCCATCGACGCCCAGCGTCTGTCCCGTCACCCACCGACTGTCATCGCCCAGTAAAAAACAGGCTGCCGCGGCTAGGTCTTCCACCGTCCCGGTGCGTTTGAGCGGGTACTTGGCGCCAAGTGCTTCAATTTTTTCCTGATCGGAAAAGAACCTCTCCATCAGCGACGTTTGAGTCAGCGCTGGAGCGATACAGTTAACTCGCACTTTGGGAGAAAGCTCGGCCGCCAATGTTTTGGTCAAGCCCTCGATGGCGCCCTTACTGGCCGCGATCGACGCGTGAGCATTCATGCCGCGCGCGACTGCGACAGTACTGAAAAACAGCGCTGAGGCATTGCCAGATTTTTTCAATCCGCCCAAGCAAGCCTTAATCGTCTTCACGGCTCCGACAACGTTGACCTCAAAATCGGCGCGCAGGAGTTCGACGCTCAGGCCGCGAATTGATTTGGCGTTGAAGCTGCCGGGGCAATAGGCGAATCCGTCGATCACCGTCGGAAACATATCGGCATTGATTTCGTCGCTTAACACGTCCAAAATCGTATGGCTAACGTTGGGATTGACTTGGACGATTGCGTCAACTTCGCCAGCGGTCCGGCTGTAGACTGAAACGGTGTGGTCTGCGTTGGCCAGACGCTGGACGATCCCGAGGCCGATTCCTCGGCTGCCACCGATAATGACGTAGTGTTTGCTCATGTTTTTCTCGCTGTTTGGATTGGATGTCGGACGATCGGTGGCTTACCGTGCCGGTTCGATGCAGATAACTACTGCCAGCGGCGGTTGATCGCCCGTTTTGCCGGTTTTGTGTGCGCGTTCCAAGGGGTATCATACTGCAATGAGCAAAGACAAGGAAAAAACGTCGCCAATCCCTATCAGGGTGCTGTTGGTTGACAATGAAAAAGACCACGCCAGCGCGATGACCGAGAGTCTCGAACGCATTGGCTTGGAGTGTAGTTTCGCGACTTCCGGTCCCGAAGGCGTCAAAATGCTCAGCAAGGACACCTATGACATTGTCGTTACTGACCTGATGATGAACGACGTTGACGGCATGGGGATCCTCAAACACACCAAAGACACGCAGCCCCACTGCGAGGTAATTTTGGTCACCGGTCACGCCAGCGTACCGCGCGCGGTCGAGGCCATGCGCGAGGGGGCAATTAACTTTCTGGAAAAACCGATCACGCCCAAGCGTCTTCAGGCGGTCGTTTCAAAAGCCTGTGAAGCGGTGCGGTTGCGGAAGCAAAACGCTCAACTGCAAAGCCGATTGGATGAGCGATTTGGTTTTGAGAATCTGATTTATGCCAGCGACAGTATGAAGTCTGTCGTCGAAAGGCTCAAACGTATTGCCCCAACGGACGCGGGTGTCTTGATCACTGGTGAAACGGGTTCGGGTAAGGACGTCGTCGCACAAGCCATCCACCAGAACAGTCCTCGTAAGAAAAAGCCGTTTGTTGCTATCAATACGGCCGCGGTGGCTGAACACTTGGTGGAAAGCGAATTGTTTGGGCACGTCAAAGGCGCGTTCACCGACGCGATCAGCGACCGGCAAGGCAAATTTGAATACGCCGATGGTGGGACGCTGTTTCTGGACGAGGTCGGCGACATGCCGATGCCGACGCAGATTAAACTGCTGCGGGTTTTGGAGGAGCGCGAGATCACGCGCGTCGGCGATAACAAATCGATTCCCGTCAACGTCCGTGTCTTGGCGGCGACCAACAAAGACTTGGAAGCCGAAATCGAAGCGGGCCGTTTTCGCAGCGATCTGTATTTTCGTCTGAAAATTGTCACGGTGCATCTCGATCCACTTTCCAATCGACGCGACGACATCTTGCCGTTGGCTGATTTCTTTCGCAAACAAGCCAGCAAAAAGAACAACCGTTCGATCAAAGGGTTCTCGACCGAACTACGACGTTGGATGTTGGACTTCGACTGGAAAGGTAACGTTCGTCAGTTGAAGAACGTGATTGAAAGTTTGGTCGTGATGGACATTGATGATGTATTGGATTTGGACGATCTGTCTCCTGATCTCTACGACGGCCCGGTCACCAAACTTGCGACGGCTACCGATCAAGCGTCTTCGAGTTCTGTCGAAGCGTGTGGAAATGACCCTCTCCAAGCTGGATCTGCCGATCCGATGTCGTCGACATTGGTAGGTAAATCGTTGAAAGAGATTGAAAAATGGGCGATTGAACATACGTTGACGCTTGCCAATCACAACCGCGAGGAGACGGCGCGTATCCTTAGAATCAGCGAACGCAACCTTTACCGAAAACTGCGCGAGTACGAACTGCGGTAAGTCCTTACGCGGAGGTTCGCAAGCTGGCAGCTTACACCACGTGGGGTAAGCTTCCAGCTTGCCAGCCGGAAAGTATCTTGGTTGTCAAAGCGCGCAAAAACCGCGCGCAAAAACCGCGCGCAAGATATCCCTGTCCAGATGGCTGTTTATGGGTAGCGGAAAGCCCATAAATTCTGACAATAGGGTACTAAAGAATGCTGACTGTCAGTTCGCTGCCAATCGGGGCATCTGCCGTCCAACCATCAAGATCGGTCAATGCAGTGCTTATAGAGCGTCTGGTAATCTCGAAGTTGAAACATACAAACGGATTGAATTGAAATGAACACCTCGACGCGCCGCCCCATCCAACAACTTTCCACCAGCATGATCAACAAGATCGCTGCCGGGGAAGTGATCGAACGCCCGGCGAGCGTCGTTAAGGAATTGCTAGAGAACAGCGTTGACGCCGGCGCCACGCAGATCGAAGTTTCTTTGGAGCAAGGCGGCATTGAACTGATCCGCATCACCGACAATGGATCGGGGATTCCAGAAGATCAATTGATGCTGGCCGTCACCAGCCACGCGACCAGCAAGATCGAAACGGCCGACGATTTGTTCAGCGTCGGCACGTTTGGCTTTCGCGGTGAGGCACTCGCATCGATCACCGAAGTCTCTCAAACCACCGTACGCTCGCGCACGCCAGATTCCGATTGCGGATTTGAATTGGTCGTCAACGGAGGACATCACGAACCAATTCAACCTTGCGGTTGTCCGGTGGGGACGACCATCGAAGTACGGCAACTGTTCTACAACACACCCGTCCGCCAGAAGTTTATGAAGACGGCGCAGACCGAACGTGGACATATCGCCGAAGCGTTCACGCGCGTTGCTCTGGCCAATCCGCATGTGCAGATGACGTTGATGAACAATGGTAAAGTGCAGCACCAGCTGGCCGCCAGCGATTCTTGGGCGCAGCGTATTGCTCAATTCTTCGGTCCTGAGATCGGTGAGAATTTGATTCCGGTTTCGAACGACGATGATCAGGTTTCGATTTCAGGATTTGTGGTCAATCCGTCAGTCAATCGATCCAACAATCGAATGCAGTATTTGTTTCTCAATGATCGCTTCATCCGCGACCGCTCACTGCAGCACGCGCTCAGCGAAGCCTATCGAGGTTTACTAATGGTAGGGCGCTATCCGATTTGTTTCCTGCGGATGCAAATGCCTTACGACTTGGTCGACGTCAACGTCCACCCGGCAAAATTAGAAGTGCGTTTTCAAAACGGTGGCGCGGTCTATCGACAATTACTGGGCACGCTCCGTAGCAAATTCCTCAGCACTGATCTGACTGCCAAGGGCCAATTAAGTCGCCGCAATCCGGTTGCTGAAACAGAGGAAGAAAATCTGGAACTTAAACCGGGGCCGTCAGAGAGTCAGGAAAGAATTGCTTTTGGGCCAACCGTCGTCGCGCGTGACTGGACATCGACGCCGCGCCAACCCCGCGGCGTGTTGCCGGGACAGTCGGGCGATTTTCGTCCGTTTCCTCCGCTGTCGCCGGCCGGTTTAGCCAGCGACACAGCAACAGACGGACAAGGCGATGCGAAAGTAACTCGTGCGCTCCCGGCGGGCTACGATCCATTCTCGCAACCGATGCCGCAACCGATGCCGGATCCGTTTGCTGATGCGACTGAAAAAGTTAGCGCCCAAGAAGTTGGCGTCCAAGACGATCCGTTTTCTACAACAGTCCAACAAACGGGGCCACCTAAGGTTCCGTTGGCGATTCAGGTTCACAATACGTATTTGGTTCATGAGACCCAAGACGGCATGATCATCACTGATCAGCACGCGCTGCACGAGCGCATCATTTACGAACAGATCCGCGAAAAGGTACTTGCCGGGACGCTGGAAAAGCAACGCATGTTGGTGCCGGAGCCTGTCTCACTGCGCCCTGCCGAAGCGGCGGCTGTATTGGAGCAAGCCGATCTGCTCAAAGGATTGGGGATTGAGGTCGATCCCTTTGGCGGCGACACCGTTTTGGTGGCTTCCTATCCGGCGATGCTTTCCAATCAAAACCCGGCGGAGGTGCTCAAGGGAGTCATCGAAAAATTGATGGGCGAAGCCAAGAATCTGGACCAAAGAGACCTTGTTGACGAACTTTTGCATATGATTTCCTGCAAAGCGGCGATTAAGGCTGGTGATAAATTGACTCCTGAGGAAATCGAAGCTTTGCTAGAACAGCGCGAACTGTGCCAAGACGGTCATCATTGTCCGCATGGGCGTCCAACTTCGCTAACGTTTTCGCGTGAGGAACTCGATAAAAAGTTTAAACGCATCTGATGCGGTTTTTAATGATTTAGGATCGCGATGCGGTCAGCAAATTTCTTCCCCTCCCCAACTGTTTTTTCTTGAGAGTCTACTCAGACAATGATTTGCGTTAGTATTGGTCGCGGTCGTCATGCCATGATGATGGCCGAACACAAACATATCGTCGAACAGGGCGCTCAACTGGTTGAGTTGCGTCTGGATTTTATTCGTCGTCCGGTCAACCTGAAACGACTGATGAGCGGAGCGGGCTGCCCTGTGGTGGCGACTTGCCGCCGGCCGGAAGATCGAGGGCTGTGGCGGCGGTCCGAAGAAGATCGTGTGATGCTGCTGCGTTCGGCGATTGCATACGGTGTGGATTATGTAGATCTGGAAATAGAAATCGCGAGCAAAGTCCCGCGTTACGGCAACACGCAGCGCATCGTTAGTTACCATAACTTCGATGAGACGCCTAGCAATTTGGAAGACATCCATCATCAGATGACGAAGCTAGATCCGGACGTCATTAAGATCGTCACGATGGCCAACAATCCAATCGACAACATGACGGCGTTGCGGTTGTGTCGTGATTCTGAAATTCCCACGGTAGCATTTTGCATGGGCGAGATGGGAATGTTCTCGCGGATCCTGTGTGGGAAATTCGGTGCTCCGTTTACCTACGCAACGTTTAGCGAAGACCGTCCGATGGCGCCGGGCCAGTTGAGCTTTCAGAAAATGGAGGAAGTCTATCACTACGACGAGATCACTCCAGACACCGACGTCCTGGGAGTGATCGCCGATCCTGTAGCGCATAGTCTCTCGCCAACGATCCACAACGCCGCCATTCGAAAAAACGGATTGGATATGTTGTATCTGCCGTTTCGGGTTCCGCGCGAGTATCTGGAATCATTTGTCTCGATCTGCCCGGAGTTGGGTGTCAAAGGATTGAGCGTGACGATTCCGCACAAGGAGAAGGTGATCAAGTGTATCAATGCACTTGACGATCAGGTTGCCGGTATCAAGGCCGCCAACACGGTGGTGTTTAAAAAGAACAATGTGTACGGTTACAACACGGACTGCTATGCGGCGATCAAAAGTCTTGAAGATAGACTGCAGGAAAAAGAGCCTGACAGCGACGACGTCTTTAAGGACAAGAAAGTGATGTTGCTGGGAGCCGGCGGAGTGGCTCGTGCGATCGCATTTGGTTTGATCGAAAAAGGAGCGTTGGTCACGATTTCGGCTCGCGATTATAAAAAATCCGAAGCCTTGGCCACTGCGATGAACTGTAAGTCAATCGACTGGCCCGAACGTGCAACTTTTGATTGTTCGGTGATCATCAATTGCACTCCCGTCGGAATGCATCCAAATATGAACGACACTCCGTTTGACGGGGCTTGGTTCGATAAACGAATGGTCATTTTTGACACGGTTTACAACCCGGAACAGACGCTGTTTATCAAACTGGCGCGCGAAGCAGGCTGTCAAACAGTGACCGGGATCGACATGTTTGTACTTCAGGCGGCGCGACAGTTTGAATTGTTTACGGGCACCAAAGCGGACGTGGACGTGTTGCGTTACGAGGTCAAACGCGCTACCAGCGCGGCTAAGTACGACGCGTACGCCGGAAGCTTGGAGCCGCAGAGTTCTGGCGAGAAGGAGCCGGAAATTGTTTTCTTGATTGGCTACCGCGGCAGTGGGAAGACCACCGTCGGCAAGCTGGTGGCGGATAAACTAAAAATGAAGCTTTACGATTCGGATAAGCGCGTTGAAGCTGCTGCTGGCAAAACGATTGCTGATATTTTCGCCCAAAAAGGGGAGGCCACTTTCCGACAGATGGAAGCGAAAATCATTGCCAAAATTATTGTGAATCATCAGAATTCGGCGAAGAACAAAAAGACAAAGTCAGGCGGATGTATTGTCTCTTTGGGCGGCGGCGCTCCTATGCACGAAGCCAGCCGGCAATTGTTCGGAGGGCATGGAAAGTGCGTATGGTTACGTGGCAAACCAGAGACGCTTTGGAAGAGAATTTCGGCGGATGAATCCACCAAAGACACCCGGCCTGATTTGACCGCCGAAGGTGGTCTGGGTGAGGTCGAGTCAATGTTGGCGTTAAGATCTTCGACTTATGATGAATGTGCCGACCACATCATAGACGTCGACGATCTGTCTCCCGAAGAAGTCGCCGACCAGATTGCCGACTGGCTAGACGAGAGCCGAAAGCAGTAGGACAGGACTCCACCAAACCCGTCGTGACTCTTGGTCCCTTCGTAAACTCAATCTGACCGCCTAAAAAAACATGCTCGCCAATCTTCCTGCTTCCGTTTGCTGTGTGTTGCTGATGGGTATTGGCGCTGTAGTGAGCGCGGCGATTAACTGGGCGATTTATAGTTGGTCCGTATTTAGTCGGCGCCCGATTAGCCCTTGGATGAGACTGCTAGAGGAAGAACAGGCGACGCTGGGTGACCGAACGTGGCTTGATAGGATTCCGGTTTACGGGTGGCTTCGACTGCGACGGCATCATGACAAAGCATGGACTTGGATTCGGCCGATGCTGATCGACGTCGTCTGGATCGTGGGCTTGCCTTGGTTTTGGCACTGGCAACTTGGTGGCGGATTGCTTGGATTTCATGCCGGCAATTTACCCGCGTTCGCTCAATGGAACAGTTACGCTGAGATCTGGTTTTGGTCGCACACGCTCCTTATTGCGTTGTTGTTTATTGCTACCTTTATCGATTTTGACGAGCGTTTGATTCCTGATCAGATTACGGTGCCGGGAACGATTGCAGGATTGTGCATCGCTGCCGCATGGCCAGCGTCACGTTTGCCTGAAATGGCTGCAGGTCCGGGCGGAAAGCTGGTTGAGTGGATCAGCTTTCGTTCGCCACATCCATTCCCGGCGGCACACTGGTGCTTTAGTTGGCTTGGGCTGGCGCTGGCAATTGGTGTATTTACTATTTGGATTCTATCTCTGTTTCCGCGCATTAGTCCCTTTCATCTTGGGTTCGGAAAAGGGATCAAGTTCACGTTGGCATCAGTCCTGAGGCCAAAACGAAAAACGAAGTGTGTTCTGCGGACGGTGGAGCGTGCCCCTTTTGGGTTATCGAAAATCCTTGTTGTGATTCTTGCAGTTGGATTGCCGTTACTGGTGCTTTCGTGGATGATGCTGCCGGCAGCCAACTGGATCAGTCTGATGGGCGCAGTCATTGGAATGGCGGTGGCCGGCGGACTGATTTGGGGAATTCGCTTGGTCGGGGGCGCTGTTCTTGGGATGCAAGTCATGGGGTTTGGCGATGTAACGTTGATGGCGATGATCGGCACTTTCATTGGCTGGCAAGCTTCGGTTTCTGGATTCATCTATGGAATTATTGCGGCGATGATCTGCGCGATGGGGCTGTATGTTTTTTTCCGTGACAGCTATCTTGCCTTCGGCCCGTACCTTGCCTTTGGAGCAGTGCTGTCAGTTTTTAGATGGCATCAAGTTTGGGTGAACGGTCGCCACAGCTTTTTCGCTTTTGGTCCGTGGCTGTTGCTGGTGCTGTTGGTTTCGCTTGTGTTGATGGCCGTGCTGTTGCCGGTTGTCCGTCGATTGAAGGTGAGCCTGTTGGGTGCGGACCAGTAGATTGTGTTGAAAGCCGCCCGGTAAATAGTGATTTTCCTCAAGAAAATTCGCTATTTACGCCCTTTGCGCAGCTTGCTAAAGTCCCGGCGATTTCTATTGTGCCGATCTACGTATTCGGCGAACCGTTCACAGTTTAATGACGTCCCCCGGTCATGATTCACTGTATAAAAATCTTTAAACTGATCGCCATTGCGATGGTGGTCGGATGTTTCACTGGCTGTCAACAAACGGCGTCGACCTCTCGTGATCACAACGCGCTGTTCGATTTCGGCCAACGCCCACGTTTCTTCGGCAGCGGCAATCAATCGTCCACAACTCCCCTGCCCCAGTTGGCTGGCGGAATACTCGGCGGCCAAAATGGACTTGGCGGACGGGGAACTGCCCCGAAACCCCTTGGCGGACTGTTTGCCGGTTGGGGAGGAAAAAATTCGACTCAGCCAACGCTCGGTCAACAGGGAATCAATGGATCGTTCAATGGAGAATTCAATCCCAACGCATCTCCTCAAAATCAACAACTTTCGCAAATGGCGAGTGAGCTTGGCACCTTAAATCAACGACTCAGCGCAACCGATTCAGACAACCAGTTACTCAACACTGAAGTGGCCGGTCTGAGACAGAAGTTGGAACTAGCAAACCAATACAACCAAACGCTCAAGGAGCAATTGGCCGATACCTCGGGACGCATTCGTCAAACGGAACTTGAAAAACAACAAGCGTTGGCTCAGACGCAGGCGATTCGCCAACGTTTGCAGGAGACGGCGGCCAACGGAAATTTCAATGGCCAAGGGTTTTCAGGTCAGTTCGCCCAGGCGTCATCTACGGAGCAGCCTCGTCGTGGGGTTGACCGTTTTGCGAGTCGAGAAAGTGCAGATGGACGTGGACAAACGCAGTTCGCTTCAGCGACGATTCGCGCCAATAACAGTTTGATGCGAAGACTTTCTGAGATTCAAATCCCCGGCGGCGACGCACGAATGGATGGTGACGTGATCCGGATTGAGTTTCCTTCGGACCGAATGTTCGTGCCGGGAACGTATCAGGTCACTCCAGCCCAACGACCGCTTTTAAGTGAAGTCGTTGCCACGGTACGGAGATCATTTCCGCAGCAGATCATCGGCGTGGAAGCGCACTGGGACAACACACCCCTCAATCCTCCGGGCACGACAGATCATCAGTTGACGGCGACTCAATCTTTGGCTGTTTTTGAGGAACTGATTCGCCTTGGGCTGCCACGTCGTCAGTTATTCACGATGGGTATGGCCAGCAACCGGCCCCGTCACGCGCAAGGGATAGCAGGAGGCGTTAGCCCCAACCGTCGCATTGAACTGGTGATCTATCCAGAGAGTTATGACGGTTCGTAATCCCTGAAAAAAATCTCCCGCATTGATGAACCTTCGGGGGGGTGGAGTCGTACAGTTGCCGGTGATGGGATCAATCAAAACGATCACGATGACACCGCAAATCTAAGGCAACCCACGCAGACCGTGGAATCCAGAGCTAACTCACGAACGTAGCCGCCAGCTTTTTGCGGAAACCAATACATGCTCCTCTGATTCTCATTTTTGAGTGTCAGAGGAGTTTTTTCGTAGCCGGGTAATTTGCTTGTGTTTAAAGCTTCACGGCTTTAGTCGATGCCCAGGCTATTTAACCTACCGACTGCAGCATACTGGTCGACACCGCGTGGAAAATGGGTTCGTGTTTTTCAAACTCTCTGTCTTCGGCCTGATACCACAGCAGGATTTGAAAGCCGTCGGTCTGCAGCGTCTGAAGTTTGATCCGAACCAAAAAATCGAGGCAGAAAAAGATTGCATCGACGGCGGTACCGTCGAACTGCTCAAAATTCCTAGTCGTGGGTGTGATTTCCAAATCGGGATAGGTCTCTTCGAGAGCGACAATTGTGTCTTTAACCAATAAATCAGGATCGTGGTCGGCAGGGTACAGGTGCGCGGACCACATTGCTCCTCCCGGTTCCTCCAACGAGATCGCGCGGGGCAATTCGGTGTCGCCTTGATCGGAGAGCACCCAGTTGTCGGGGTAGAGAAACTTGATTCCGCTACGGTCGTAGGTTGCGGGCATGGGAGGCTAGCGCATAAGCGCATAGAAAGTGTGAATTGATCGGCCAAAATATTGATTGTAATTTATACATGGCCAGCGGAGGAGTCCCAATTTTCCTCTCTGGCGAAGAAGCAAATCAACTGCTAATCTGCGCGTCCTCCCTCCCGTTCCAGACTCCCTCTGCGTCGCAGTTGACGTGCGTGATGACTCGAATTCTTTCTCTCTATCTTAACCAGAGCTGCGGCGCATGGCGTGATTGGAAGCGCAATGAGATGCGTGACGACATCCGCAAACGCGCGCTGATCTGCGCTGCGGTGGCTGTCTCTCTTTCGCTAATCGCGGGCTGTCAGACCATGCAGTCGTTTCATGCCTCCTCGGTCGAGAAAGTCAGCACTGCGCGAAATTGGGCGCGCGACGGATTCGCGGCCGTCAAACAGGGACATTTGGCCAAAGCGAAGGATTGTTTCTCTAAAGCGGTTCGTGAGCTTCCCGAAGATCACCGGCTAACGGCCAATTTAGCGCGCACCGAATTTGATCAGGGCAATATCGATTCGGCCATCGCTACCATGGAGACAGCTGTCTCGAACTCAGGCGATCCAGCCCTGCACGCAGAGGTTGGCGACATGCACTTGGCTGCCGGTCATTGGCTGCTGGCCAATCGACACGCCGACCTTGCACTGGAGAAAGACTACCGTCTATCACAGGCGTGGATTCTGAAAGGGAAATTGGCAGCGGGCAAAGGTGATCAGCAAACGGCACTGAAGCATTTCCATCGCGCCTCGGGATTGGACAGTAAAAACGAAGAGGTGCAGTTATTGATTGCTCAGACGTATCTGGCGATGGGACGTCCGATGCAGTCCCTATCGGCAACCGAAACTTTGCTTGGGCAGTACACCGTTGCGAATCAACCCGACGCCGCGCTTTTGGCAAAAGCAGAAGCACTGGTCGCGCTAAAGCAATCCGGGCCGGCGATTTCGGTCTTAGAGATGGCCGCAGCGCGTCCAAAATGTTCCAAGCAAATCTTCTTTCAGCTGGGGCAGATGCAGTTGCAAACGGGAGCCCGCCAAAAAGCTCACGCGACACTACTGCGTGGTCAGCAGGTCCATCCGAACGAGCCTGTCTTTGGTCAGTTGCTGGCCTCGCTGGCGCCTATTACAACTCAGCCATTGCACGGCGGTGAGAATCCAGCGGGCCTAGAATCAGCACCTCAACGTGTTGCATTTGGACCAGCGGAGACCAGGAACCGGTAGACGCCGCTGCGTTGGAAAACGGCGACGTCGTTCGTTGCGTTAACAGAGCACTAGCTCCCAGATGTTAGAAGGGATTCGATTTGGCGTACGGCTTGGGATAGTGATGCGGCTGCCATTTTGAAATTTGTATGCGAGGAGATTTCGGGCTGAATCTCTACCAATAGATCTTTCGCAGCCACCAGTTTTTTCAATTTTTTCTTGGCCTGTTTGAGGTATTTTGCGTGATCGCCGGATTGCAGCGGTGCTCCCAATGCCAGCATGTAATCGTACAGCGTGCGCTGAACATCATTCAGCTCGTCGTCCTCTTCGGCCTCTTCGCAGTGCTTGAGAAAAGCACGCACCATCCACACGTGACTTAGCAGTAGATCAATGCGGGCAACCAGTTCTGCGTCGTTACTGTTTTCTTGATCAGTCATAGCAAAAAATTGGATTCAATTTACGGCAACCGCAGGCGCGGGTTTCTTGCGAGGAGCGAGGACCAACACCATCACGGCACCGATGATGACCATCGCCAACGAAACGAAAAACAGTTGGGGGACTTGGCCGTAGAGGTTTTTAGTGGTGATTTCATAGAAGGTGTTAATGACAGGTGCGAATCCAAAAACCAGCGGCATGACGTACAGGGGTTTGCCGCCGAAGTTGAATGCGTAGATGATACCAAGCGCCCCGATTGCTCCGGTGGCGCCGGCGGCAAACGACCATGCGATGCCCGACAGATTATCGAAGCTGCCGGGGTCTTCCACGACACCCAAAAGGAAAAGCGGCGCGACAACGGCGATAACAAAGTAGGCCAGTCCCACGCACAAGAACGGACGCAAGCGGCTGCCCTGCATTTTGGCTTGCCCTTTGTGCAGGACGGGGCCGTAAGCGCCCCAGCACAATGCGGTTAACGCGATGCTCAGTCCGATCCACAATGGATTGGTGCCGTCAACTGGAGGCGCTGGAGCACTAGCGTCTGTCGCGGCCACGATCTTGTCGGCGATCGTTGCGATTTCCTCAACGACGGGCTTTACAGGTTTGGGTTTGTTGTAAAGCACTCCGGCGGCGCCGACGGCGACGATCAGGATTCCCAAATAAAACAGCAATGAAGCCTGCTTAAATGTGCGGCCCATCAGCATCGTCACTAGCGTGTTGATGATCGGAGCCAGCCCGAAGACAAGCGGCATCACATAAAACGGTTTTCCGCCAAACTTGAAGGCCAACACAATTCCCAGTGCACCGATCGCCCCGACCGCGCCCGCGACGAACGACCAGATAAAACCAGTGACTGACCAACTTCCTTTTTCCCCCTTGGTTTTAAGAACAACCAGTGGAAACAGAACTGCAATCATAAAATAGGCGAAGCCCACACAGATCAGCGGTCGTAACATGCTTTTTTGCCCGTGGCCGCCTCCCAAAATTTCTTGGCCAACGTGAAGGACCGGTCCGTAGAGCCCCCAGCAGAGCAAAGTCATCGCTACAAAAATC
>CALKXO010000476.1 GCA_938003615.1 uncultured Pirellulaceae bacterium
CGGGGAGGACTGATAGAACGCCGTTTTCAATCTGAGCGAAACCGCCATCGACGAAGAATCGCTCTTCCTTATCATCGATGCGAATTCGCAATTCTCCAGCACCAAGTCGCCCAATCATCGGCGCGGCACCGGGAAGGAAGCCCGCTTCGCCGTCAATCAACGGCAATACCACAGACTCGGCCTCTTGGTCGAGCATCGTTTTTTCAGGAGTGACGATTACGATCTGTAATTTACCGGCCATCAAAAACCCGGGTGGAAGAAATTTAAAAACACTTCAAAGTATCCGGCGACAGCCAGAAGGTGAATGCCCACGCTCTGAAGAACGCGGCTACGGAAACTAGGACTTCTTCGCCAACTCTTTGGCTTGTTCTTCCGCTTGCTCGATTGAGCCAACGTACATGAACGCGTCTTCAGGCAGGTGATCCCACTTGCCGTCACACAACTCCTCAAAGCTGCGGATGGTGTCTTCCAGCGGAGTGATCTGACCGGCTTTACCTGTAAACACTTCCGCGACCAAGAATGGCTGCGACAGGAATCGTTCGATTCGGCGAGCGCGATGTACGATCAATTTGTCTTCCTCTGACAATTCATCAACACCAAGAATCGCGATGATGTCTTGGAGTTCGCGGTATCGCTGTAGCGTAGTTTGAACGCGGCGAGCAATATCGTAGTGGCGATCGCCAACGTAATGTGGATCGAGAATACGTGATGAAGACGCCAGTGGATCTACCGCCGGGTAAATACCTTTTTCCGAAATCGAACGCTCAAGGTACAAGAACGCATCTAGCTGACCAAATGCGGTCGCTGGAGCAGGATCCGTTGGATCATCCGCAGGAACGTAAACGGCTTGAACGGATGTAATCGCACCCTTTTTCGTTGACGCGATACGCTCTTGCAAGGCACCCATCTCTGTCGCCAGTGTTGGCTGGTAACCGACCGCAGACGGCATCCGTCCCAGTAGAGCCGACACTTCCGAACCCGCTTGGGAGAAACGGAAAATGTTGTCGACGAACAATAGAGTGTCTTTACCGGTTTGGTCGCGAAAGTGTTCCGCCATCGTCAGGGCCGACAGAGCAACACGCAGACGGGCTCCAGGTGGCTCGTTCATCTGGCCGAACACCATGCAAGTTTGCTCGATAACCTTACGACCGGTTTGGCCGATTTCTGTGTCCTGCATCTCCAACCAAAGGTCAGTACCTTCACGAGTACGCTCGCCAACACCAGCGAACACAGAGTATCCACCGTGAGAACTAGCGATACGAGCGATAAGTTCTGTCAGGATGACTGTCTTACCCAGTCCAGCACCTCCGAACAGTCCGGCTTTACCACCACGAACAAACGGAGTGAGAAGGTCAACCACTTTGATGCCCGTTTCGAACAATTCCGTGTTGGTGGCCAGCTCTTCAAGAGGCGGTGCTTCGCGGTGAATCGACCGAGTTTCACTCGTTTTGACTTCGCCGCGGCCATCGACTGTCTCGCCAAGCATGTTAAACACGCGGCCGAGAGTCGCTTCGCCCACGGGTACGGCAACCGAGGCCCCAGTGTCGACGCAATCTGAACCACGACGTAGACCTTCGGTCGAACCGAGTGCAACGCAACGCACGCGACCGCCACCAAGGTGTTTGGAGACTTCTCCGGTCAAAGTTCTTGTGTTTTCGCCGTCGTTGATTTCAACCTTTACAGCGTTGTAAATCGCCGGCAATGAGTCATCGCTGTATTCAGCATCAAAGGTCGATCCAATCACCTGAGTGATTCGGCCAGTATTCGTTGCAGTTGCCATGTGGGGTTCCGATTAAATCGAGATCAAAAATTGTTCTAGTTGAGGATCATCAGTTAGTCAGTCAATGACTGTGTCGTATTAGCCGTTGAGCGCTTCCACGCCACCGATGACTTCCATAATTTCGCCAGTAATCTGCGACTGGCGAGCGCGATTGTAATTTCTTGAGAGTGTACGAATCATGTCGTTTGCGTTTTCTGTCGCACTTTTCATCGCCACCATGCGCGCAATCTGCTCACTGACAGCCGCGTCCAGAAAACACTTGAACAACTTCACTTTGAAGCTGGTCGGCACAACCTCTTCGAGAATACTCTCAGCCGATGGTCGGAATTCGTAAATTGATTCGCCCTTACTGACTTCTTCATCCGTCGGCGTGTCAGCCCCTTCGAGTTTGCCAAGTGGCAACAGTGTTTCAGTGATAACTTGCTGTTTCGCGACCGTGATGAATTTTGTGTAGGTCACATCCAAACGGTCCAAACGACCGGCGGTGTACTCTTGCAAGTAACGCTCGGCGATTTTCTGAACTTCGTCGTATTGCGGTTGGTCGTCAAACTGAGTGAACGATTCATTCGTTTCAATTTTACGAAATTTGAAACCCGAAATGCCACGCTTGCCGCTGGCTTCCAAACGGACATTCGGAATGTCGGCTTGCAGCTTTTCGAGTGACTTCACTCCCAAACGCAAAGCGTTTCCGTTGTAGCCACCGCAAAGTCCACGATTTCCTGTCAGCACTAATAAGGTTGCTGATTCAGTTTTGTCATGAGCTTCTAGCAGAGGATGCGTGACTTCCAAACCAGCGCGGGCCAAGTCGGAAACAACGCCGGTGATGCGTTTGGTGTAGTCGCTGGCGGCCGTCGCGCGATCCATGGCTTTCTTGAACCGGGCAGTCGCGATCAACTCCATCGTGCGCGTAATCTTTTTGATGTTGCGAATCGACTTGCGACGTTTATCAAGGGCTCTGGCGTTTGCCATGAGGTAACTCGGTAATCTTGTGAATGGATCGGGGAAAAAACAGTTTCAGTGCGGTGCCGATAGGGAGCCGCAAGGCCGGAATTCGAATTCGATGTGGTTTCGGCTGGTGCCGAAATTCCGGCTTAAGCCGGCGCAACGAACGGTGTTTAACTAAAGTTCTTGTTGAATTCTTCCAACGCTTCGACAACCGCTTTGGTTGCTTCGTTGTCCGGCTTTTTCAGAGCACCACCGTCATCAAGACTGTTGTGCATGATGTCCCAAGAAGCCTTCTTTTTGGTCTGCATGAATTCCAAGAATTCGTCCTGCCAGCGACCGACGTCATCGAGCGCTACCGGGTCAAGGTATCCTTTGGTGCCTGCGTAGATCAACATGCACTGATCGGTCATTGACAGCGGACGGTACTGGGCCTGCTTTAGCAGTTCGACCATTCGGTAACCGCGATCGAGACGGGCCTGTGTGGCAGGGTCTAGATCCGTTCCAAGTTGAGCGAACGCTTCCAGTTCGCGGAACGAAGCCAGATCGAGACGCAAGCTGCCGGAGACATTCTTCATCGCCTTCACCTGTGCCGCACCGCCAACACGCGAGACGGAAATACCGACGTTCATCGCTGGTCGGATACCGGCGAAGAATAGGTCCGGTTGCAGGTAGATCTGGCCGTCTGTGATCGAAATCACGTTTGTTGGAATGTAGGCGGAAACTTCACCTTCGAGCGTTTCAATGATTGGAAGGGCCGTGATCGAACCGCCGCCAAGTTCTGCGCTAAGTTTCGCCGAACGCTCTAGCAAACGACTGTGACAGTAAAACACGTCACCGGGGTAAGCCTCACGTCCAGGAGGACGACGCATTAGCAGGGACAATTCGCGGTAGGCAACGGCTTGTTTAGAAAGGTCATCGTAAACAATCAAGCAGTGCTGGCCATCGAACATGAACTCTTCAGCCATCGCGGTACCGGCGTAAGGAGCGATGTACTGAAGAGGAGCCGGTGAACTTGCACCCGATACGATGACGGTTGTGTAGTCCATCGCGCCGCGCTCTTCAAGTTCGCGAATCACGCCAGCAACAGAACTGTCTTTTTGACCGACAGCGACGTAGAAGCATTTAACGCCTGAGCCTTTTTGATTCAGAATCGCGTCGATGCCGATCGCGGTTTTACCCGTTTTACGGTCACCAATAATCAGCTGGCGTTGACCACGTCCGATCGGTGTCATTGCATCGACGGCTTTAAGTCCGGTCGACATCGGCTCGCCCACAGGCTGGCGTTCGGCCACACCGGCGGCGATCACTTCGACAGGTCGAGTCTTCGCTGAATTGACGGGGCCTTTGCCATCGAGTGGATTGCCTAGCGGATCCAACACGCGACCGATGACTGCATCACCGACGGGAACCGACAGCAATTTGCCGAGGGCTTTGACGGAATCGCCTTCGTTAATCTTCAAGTAGTCACCAAGAATGATGACACCGACGCTAGTTTCTTCAAGGTTGAACGCGAGGCCGATAATGCCGCCGTCGAATTCGACCATCTCGCCAGCGGCGACATTGGACAAACCGTGAACGCGTGCGATACCATCGCCAACCTCCAGCACGGTGCCGACTTCGTTGACGTCGACCTTACTTTCGAACTGCTCGATTTCCTGTTGGATTACCGATGCGATTTCGTCAGCACTAATTTTCATTTGTATCCTCGTGTTTGGCGAGTTGCTTTTAGCCTTCAAAGGCCTGTTGGCAACTCAATCAAATAGTTTTCTTGATGGACGGTCTAACGCTATCAACTTGTTTGGATCTAACCTTTTTCGATTCAGCCTTGGCTCGCGAAGCGATCGAGTTTCTCTCGGATAGCTTCAGTCGCTTTCTCCATGGCTCGTTGGCGAACCTGCTGCAACTGGCCTACGACGCTGTTGTCATAGACTGTATCGCCGATACGGACTACGACACCGCCAACAACTGACGCATCAATAATCGAATCTAGCTTCACTTTTTTGCCCAGCTTTTGAGAAAGCTGTTTGGCAATTTCGTCTCGCGCTGAATCATCGATCTGTTCAGCCGTCGTCACGGTTGCTTGAATTTCGCCACCCTTTTCATCGTTCAGCTTTTTAGCAGCCGCACTGATCGCTGCAACGCAATCAAAACGGTCTTTGCCGACGAGGACTTTCAGGAAGTTCATCAAGGGACCGCTGACTTTGCCCTCGAAGATCTTCCCAACTAATTTCAACTTCTCTTCAGCACCGACTTGCGGCGACTGAAGGGTACTGTTGAGGCTAGGTTGGTTCGAGACCGCTTCAGCGACCGCAGACAGTTCATCGAGCAACTGATCGGTGTTGCCGGACTTTTCACCGACGCCCAAAAGCGCTTTGGCGTAAACTGAGCCAAGCTGCTGTTGTTCGGTGGTAAACAAATCTGGTTTTCCGTTTTTGCTCATGTTTATGACCCCGCGAACCGTTTAACCGATTCTTCGATCAATTTCGCGTGGTCTTCCTTTTTCAGGGAACGGCCCACAATATTGCTGGCAAGTGAAACAGCAGAATCGACTGACGATTCAGCCAACTCACGAACTGCAGCACTTTTGGCAGCTTCGACATCGGCGAGGGCTTTCTGACGAGTCCGATTGGCCTCCTCATTGGCTTCAGCCATCAGTTTCTCTTTGGCTGCTGCCGCATCGCTGCGTGCTTCAGCGATCAACGCCGCAGCTTCGTCATGGGCTCCTGCCATTTTCGCTTCGTATGCCTTAAGGCTGGAGGCGGCTTCTTCTTGAGCTCGGGCAGCCGATTCAATGTTGTCGGCGATGCCTTTTTCACGAGCGTTCAAACCCTCGATGATTGGCTTCCAAGCGTACTTGCCCAGCACGAACATTAGGCCCAAGAAGACGACCAATGTCCATAAGGCCAAATCAATGGGAGCAGCCAAAGGATTGGCTGTCGCATCACTGGATGCCAACAGCAGACACTCGTTCAGTGCAAATTGACTCACGACAAAATCTCCGAAACATACCGACAAACCCACCACCACAAAAACGGCAGGCCAGTAACTAATCCGGCTCAGCAATAGGC
This sequence comes from uncultured Pirellulaceae bacterium, assembly GCA_938003615.1. Lineage (GTDB taxonomy): Bacteria > Planctomycetota > Planctomycetia > Pirellulales > Pirellulaceae > Mariniblastus. The sequence continues at coordinate 5,794 of CALKXO010000476.1, forward strand.
ACTAAGCGGAATTGCACAGACCAAACAAATTAACTTGTCCAAGCAACAATCAGCGCGAAGAACGCAGCACCTTCGATGAGAGCAGCCGCGATAATCATGGCAGTCTGAATTCGGTTGGCTACGTCAGGCTGACGAGCAATGCTTTCACAAGCCGAGCTACCGATTTTGCCGATGCCCAAACCAGCACCAATAATTGCTAGACCTGCACCAATAGCAGCAAAACTAGGAATAGTCATTATCATCTCTCCAACAAACGCTTTTAAAGGAAAACTTATTTCGCACGGCTTCGACGATTCAAAACCGCAACTTTTATATTCTGGAGCCAATCCAACACTTACTAGTGATCTTAGTGAGCGTGTTGGGCTGAACCAATAAACAAGGCTGCTAGGAACGTGAACACATAAGCTTGCAAGACTGCTACAAACAGTTCCATCGCACTAAAAGCAACCGACCCTAGCAAAACAATCGGTGCGACTGGATAGAACGCAAGTGTCCCTGCCAACACACCAAAAAATCCAACAAAGACTGCCAATACTAAGTGGCCAGCGAGCATGTTGGCAAAAAGACGAATCGCCAGCACGCCGTGCTTAACGAATAGCCCGAAAATTTCAATAACAAACATCAAAGGAAGCAGAAACATCTTCATCAAAGGCGGGAGATCCATAGCAGGAACCTGCGCCTTGAGGAAACCAGCGAATCCCATCTTTTGGATTCCGGATCCGCATACAACGGCGAATGTAACCGACGCTAAAACTGCCGTTACAGCCAACGAACCGGTCGCTGCTCCCAAATATGGAAGCATGCCAAGTAAATTCAGGGCCAAGATAAAGAAAAACATCGTCAACAAAAACGGCAGGAATCGTAAATAGTCATGCTCGCCAACGGCAGGCTTAACCACTTCGTCTTTGATGTAAACGACAAAAGATTCCAGCAAGTTCCAGATCGCACCTTTGGGGCGATCACCGGATTTGATTTTCTTAGCCAACCAAACAAACACCACCGTCAGTAGCACTGCGGCGACAAGTTCCAAAACCATGAACTTGCTTAACCGCCCAATGAAAATCGGTTTCTCAGCCGTACCGATCATCGGTGTTTCTTTGGTGAATCCGGTAATACTTGGGATCTCAATGCCATTGTGCTCATGGCCGTGCTCGTCTTCGAAGCTAAAACCGAGAGCTTGCGGGCAGTCAAAATAGTACGAGTCTTGAACGTGCGACATCAGGTGACCAACGCTCAAATGCTTGTTCATGTTGGCTTGAAATTGCTCAGCCATTGTCAGCTTGCCAGATTCAGCATGTGAATCGTGACCGACGTGGGCTGTTTCGTTGAGATCGGCTTCGGCGTGACTGTGGTCATCATGTCCGTGGTCTTGGTCGGCCTGCGCGTGATCATCACCGTGGTGGTCCGGATCTTTTGCCTCGTGATTATGGTCATCAACGTTTAACACGCGCTACCTCATGCAGAGTCTTGCCGATTTAATCGACAAGTATCCAAAAAAATTCCAAAAAACAAACCAACGCAGTACAACGCGATCAAGACTGCCAGCAAGGGCATCTCAACAAAAGCTTGTTGCGTTGTCCTCAAAACAAATACCACCAATAGTAGCAAGCCTGATCGGGCGGCGATCGACAAATTGAGTCTCGTCATCAGCGCGTCATCCCCTGTTGGATACTCGCTGAATACTTGTCCCAGAGTGGTTGTGGTCACGACCAATCCGAATACTAAAATCAAGCCCTTTGACGTGACGACAGAAGGCAGACATTCTGCATATCGCAATCCAAAGAACAACATCAAAACCAAAACCAGAACAAAACAATGCGCAAAAATTCGGCATGCCAAACCTCGCATACTCGTCTCAAACAGCAGCTTCGACATCGCACTGACTCCGACGTTTCTGAGCAACTTTCGAGGACAACTTTCAAGCGTTGTTTTGTTCGAGTCTCTCGACCAACTTCTTCAGTTGTAATCCGGCCATTGTCATTCCGAAGACCAAGCCCAAAATCACAAACAGTAGCTTCGTCCCTGACCAACTATCGAGGAAGTATCCTCCAAGTGCCGGTAGAACAGCAGTCAAACCGATGTTAGTGATTTGGGAAACCAAGTCTAATGCTTTGGCCATGGGCGATCGGGTGTCTTGGGGGGGCTGGGGCGACCGAGTTTCAGTCACAATGGACCTCCAAAAGCAAACCTGAACAACCTGCAACTTTCCCAGCTCAATTCAGCAACGGTAGTAACCATGTTTGGCCGATAATGTATCTCGGCAGATTCCCAGCGGCAATGAGCAGAAAGTCGACTCTGAGAAAAATTTCACAAAGTTTTCCCGAGCTATTGGCATTTTTGAACTCGGCCTAGTATTTCATCGCAACTTATTTATTCTTCGGATAGAAGCAGTCTCGTGGGGCAGTTTTTCAGCCACCCAAGGGCTTAGGTGGCTTAAGTGGCTTAAGTGACGCGGGTTGAAAAACTGCCTCACCACTTTCGCTCTTCAAATCGCCTATCCGGGAATTGAGCTGCGGTAAAATGGTAATGCTTTTCGGGAAGAAGGTGCACCATTCTATGGCGGACGGTAATCGAAAGTTGTCTGAAAAGCCGGCTACCGCTTCATTTCGTATTTTTTCAGCCCCAGCAGCTGTGGAAAGATGCGACAGAGGAAAACTGAATTTGTATAGGCGTACCTTTTCCACAGTCGACCGGGCTCCATCGCCAATCGGAACAGCCACTCAAGTCCGCAGCGCTGCATCAGTTTAGGAGCCTGCCTCAAACGCCCGGTATGGAAATCAAATGCTGCTCCAACCCCTACCATGATCATCCCGTGGCCCCAATTGGCCGTCAAATTGGGATGGCGTTGAAGAAAGTCGTGCATGAAAAGCTCTTGTTTTGGAGCCCCCAAGCCTACCCAAAAGTAATGCGGCCTCAATCGCTGAAGGTCAGCAACCAACGCTTCGTCTTCCTCCTCGGTCATTGGGCGAAAAGGTGGTGTCATCGTACCCACGACATTTAGGCCCTCGAACCGATGCTCCAAACAAGATTTCAGCTCAGTAGCGACGCCTTCTTTGCCACCAAAGTAATAGTGTCCGCGATTCGTGTTGGACGATGCTTGGGAAATTTCCAGCATCAGGTCTGGCCCGTACACACGAGAAATCTCTCGATGACCCAGTGTACGCCCAACCCACACCATCGGCATTCCATCGGGGGTGCTGAGAAAAGATTGGTTGTAGACCCTTTTCAGCTTCGAATCACGCTGAGATTCGATCACTCCGTGGACTCCCGTAGCAGTAACGTAGCCTAAATGTTGCGGCTGGTCGGCCCCCGCGAGGATCTTTGAAACGGCGGTCTGCATGTCGATAACGGATATCCCGACTCCAAGAACATTGATTCTTTCTGGGGAAGTAATAAGGGGTAGTTCAGCTAGGGACATCGAGCACGCTTGGTTGGTCTTGCGGAAGCGACAAAGGGAAAAGGGTATGATAGTTTATCGCCTACTCCTGCAATAAGGTCTTTTTTCTACAAACATCGAGAAAATGCTCTTTGCCCGAACAGACGACAGGATCGACCAAATCAAGGGAAAGCTTACTGATTTGGTAAATGCCGGGCTACCTCTCCCGTCGAGAATCAGCCGACTCCCAGTGCTGGATTACCGAAGAGCGATTGATCAAATAGGCGAGTGTTGGGTCAAAGGACGCGCCCAGTTTCGTTTTCCCATCGCAGATCTCTTCTGAGGTCACCCAGGCTAGGTCGGTGCGATTCTGGATCATCTCAATCACCGCTGGCCGATAGACCTCGACATTGTAAAACGCCACGTGATAGTGAATCTCCATCGAGGTGTGCGGCAGCGTTTCCAAAAACTCCAAATTCAGCTGAGCCATTTTGGAGGTTAGGAAGTCGTTACGTTCGACGTCAAGTTGCCATGCGACCTCTCTCATAATTGATTCGCGAAATGACTCGCCCGCGAGCCGGTCCCCGTTTACAAAATTAAGTGACCGAGACTTCTTTTGGTAGACGGCCAACCACCGGAGCATGTTTCCTGTGTCAAAATTCCGAATCAGCGCGATCGATTTTCGATACAGTTGAGGAGAAAATTCGTCCATCGGATGACCTCGTATGTTTAAAGCGACGTTGGGCTTGAGCAGCGGGCTCTGACGTAACCGCTGGAAGAGCGTGCGGGTATCGGTTGATGCACCTAGCCATATTCTATTTTTATACCGGTGCAAATGGAATGGTTTTTTCAAAATGTTGCTTGAAACGGCGTTAGTCGGTTAGTCACCATACTGATGGCATGTGCCGTTGATGGCGGACCATTTGAGGCGATAGGATTAGAGTAAGTGCTGAGTAATCTCGTGAAAAACCGAACGACTGAAAAGGACATTCGGGCTTGGCTGAAAGCCAACGGATATGAGGCGACGACTGCCAAGATTATCGACGTGAAGTTGCATGCCGTTCAGCGACCGGGATGGCTGCAGATTTTTAGTTTTCGCGTGATGATGGGAGCGGGCGAGCACTTTGGAGTGGTTCGTGATGACGAACGCCTACGCGGAAAAAACAAAACGCAGATCGAGCTCTTTGACAGCGCGGCATCTCAAACTGCAAAGCTGGCTGAACTCTCCGAGGAGCTGATCGTTCAAGGCACGCGCTCCGGCGGTTATTTGGCGTTTCTTTTTCTATTCGGAATTTTGCTGTTGGCGTTCACCGCCGCCATGTTCCAATTGTTTTCGACAGCACCGTGAGTGCATTCGTTTTACTGTTCAAAGGAACGTCTTGTTTGATGAAGAAGTTGTTCTCCAAATTGTTGATCGTTTCGATCGTGATGATGCTGGGATTGGCCATGCTCAGTTTTAATTCGGGGACACCGCCGAATTTGGGAGTGACCGACGGTAGACTAGCCCCCTGCCCCGACAGCCCGAATTGTGTCTCGACGCAGACAGATTCGCAGGAACATCAAATGGCACCTGTGACCTGGTCCAGCAGCCCCGAGGAAGCGGTGGAGAAAATCAAAGAAGTGGTCTCGCGCGATTTTTCGACAGCCAAACTGATTGATGAATCGCCCGGCTATCTTCGATACGAGTTTCGCAGTTTTATTTTTCGGTTCGTGGATGATGTCGAGTTCCACTTCGACCAAGACGCGCCGTTGATTCACTTTCGTTCGGCATCGCGTGTCGGCCATTCCGACATGGGGGCTAACAAGTCGCGGATGCAGAAGATCGTGGCGGCGCTGGAAGGCTACTCACTTTAGAACTTCGATATCAATTTTGCGTAGCCGAAGTCGCCAGACTTTGGATGCCTTACGGGTAAGATTTCGCAGCATGTTTTCCCTTCGGCCCGGTGACATCCAAACAGCGCTATTTCTCAGGAACAACAGAATCCCCGACCGAAATTTTACCCGCCTGAACAACGTAGGCCGTGATCCCACCGTGCCCACGCATCGCATTGTAGCCGCCTTTGCCCAGAGCCTCCTCCATGCGACTGCACGGGGCGCAGTTACCGGTCCCATAGAGAATGGCAGAACCGATTTTAAAATTGCGTTGCTTTAACGCTTGTAAGTTGATTCCTGAAACAACAATGTTTCGCCGCAGCAGCGCCGGGGCAATTTCCTCACGCCCTAGAAGTTGAGCCATAACCGCGAGGTGTTCGTGCTGTATCAACGTCACCTGCCGCTTTGCTGCGGGCTTGCCGGAAAAACGGTCGCCCTCCAATCCCGTCGATGGATCGGCCAGAACTTCAGAGACCTCTGAAACCTCCGCACGACGTTCTGGCCGCAAGCCTATCCATTGGACGGTGCCTGATTTATTGAACGTGGCCAGCAGCTCTTTCAGCTCGAGACTCATCAACTTCAGTCCTTCATTTTCCGGCAAGACTACTTGAAGACTACTTGGTCAGAATGAGTTTGTCTTGCCGCGTCTTTCGCAGGCGGTAGATCTGTCCGTTATGCTCGATCCAGATTTCATCTCCACAGCGTGCGAGCGTATCGAATTTGATGATCTTGGGAAGCATCGGCACCTCAGGTGGATCGGAAAGAGGGTCGATCTCTCCTAGGTCGTCTTTTGCCCGGTTTTCGGGATCTGGTGAGTCTGCGTCTGCTGACATATTGCGCTAATCGATGAACTAGGTTAAAGGGATAGTTTTTCTGACAATTAACCTTTCAGGCTAGTAAAAAGGGTTGCCTGGCAGAGAAAGTTCTCGATAAACTACTACGGAGGTCGCATTGCGACTTCGCTTGATACTTTAGTGTTTTTTGACGACGCAGCAAGCCATCTGACCCGTATCTGCGGATCCAGCAGCCAGCCACGCTCGGAAGACAATTGTCTGAACTTCAGACAACTCTTTGGCATTGGTTCAAATAGGATCCACGATGAAAATATACAGTCGCGTTACGTCTCTTTCTAGCAACACATCTAGCCAGCGACTTGCTTTTACGTTGGTAGAACTTCTCGTCGTCATTGCCATCATTGGTATTTTGATTGGAATGTTGCTGCCTGCAGTTCAGCAAGTTCGAGAGGCCGCTCGACGCATTGCTTGCGCAAACAATTGTCGGCAAATTGGTTTGTCGTCATTGAACTACGAATCAGCTCACATGGGGCTGCCGCCGTCGTGGCTACGACCTACTCTTCCCGCCGGTAGCCCTGATCCTGACGGATGGTCTGTGCAGGCTCAGCTACTTCCCTTCTTGGAGCAGGCTAACTTTGCAAATAGAGTGAATTTTGACTTTGGCTATAAGAATCCAATCAACGCAGACGTTGAACTTACCCCCGGTATTAAACTGACTGCCACACGCATTCCCATCTACCTATGTCCAAGTGAAGTGCGTGATCAGATCCGCGACAACGACAACTATCCGCTAAACTATGCGGCTAATGCCGGCACGTGGTTCGTTTACGGTGGAACTCGTTCTGGGCGGTCCGGAAACGGCGCTCTGCAAGTTGGTCGCAAGACACGTATGGGCCAATTTTCAGACGGAACCAGCAACACCGTGATGTTCTCTGAAGTAAAGGCTTACACGCCGTACTTCCGAGATGGATCGGTAAGCGACCTGGCTATCCCTACAGACCCTGCGGAAATCGCTGGACTGCCTAACGACGGGCGTGGCGACGTTGATTCAATCCGTCAGACAGGACATACCGAATGGGTTGATGGACGCGCACATCACTCGAGTTTCACGGCAGTATTCACGCCCAACACGCTTGTGCCACTTACCGATGGTAACACGACTTTGGATGTTGACTGGACCAGCATGCGAGAAGGTCGAACTGCAGACCAGCCAACCTATAGTGCCGTTACATCGCGCAGTTTCCACACCGGTGGTGTCAACGCGACCAACGTCGATGGTTCAACACGCTTCATAAACGACAACATTAGCCTTGACGTTTGGCGGGCCCTTGCAACTCGCAACGGTGGCGAAGTTGTTGACAGCAACGAACTCTGATCCCTTTTCTGAAAATTGCAAACGAATCTCACGGCTCACGGCTCACTTGTCACTTTGCAAGTGGGCCGTTTTTTAGTTTGTATGTTTGTAAATTAGACAACTCTTGCCGACTTGTAAAACTAGGTTCAACCTAGTGAAAATCTGCAAATCGCTATTTTTGCCGTTGGGGGAAAACTGATACAAAATAAGATAAATGACCCTTACGCAAGAAGAACCGAAGCCGACTTTATTGGAGCGGAAATGAAAAACAGCAAGTTCATCTGGAGCAACGGCGAAATGATCCCTTGGGAGAATGCCACCGTGCACGTGATGGCTCACGCGCTTCACTACGGGTCGAGTGTTTTTGAGGGGATCCGCTGCTACGAGACGCCAGATGGGCCTACCCTCTTTCGATTGGATGCTCACATTGAGCGGTTGTACGATTCAGCGAAACTCTATCGATTTGACGTGCCTTACTCGGCAGAGCAATTAACTCAGGCGTGCAGAGATTCAATTTCCCAAAATGGTCTGACGAGTGCCTACATTCGACCGCTGATTTTTCGCGGTGCTGGTTCCTTGGGCGTAGTTGCCAACGCAGACGTGCCGGTTGACGTAATCGTCGCGGCGATGGAATGGGGAGCCTACTTAGGTGAAGAGGGAATGACGAAGGGGGTCGATTGTTGCGTGTCGTCTTGGACTCGCACGACCAGCGCCTCAATTCCAGTGCTATCCAAAGCAGGCGGACACTATCTGAATGCTCAGTTGATCGGAGGCGAGGCTCGCCGTAACGGTTTTGACGAAGGTATTTCGGTTTCGGCCGCCGGCACGATCAGCGAGGGGTCGGCGGAGAACATTTTTCTTGTCCGTGGGGGCAAGATTTTTACACCGCCACTGTGTGCTTCGATTCTTGGTGGCATCACACGCGATTCGGCGATCGCACTGGCGGGAGATCTTGGCTACGAGGTGGTCGAGGAACAACTACCGCGCGAGTTGATGTATGTTGCCGATGAAATGTTTATGACGGGCACCGCCGCTGAGATCACGCCGGTTCGATCGGTGGACCGAATCGAGATTGGTTCCGGTTCACGCGGACCGATTACCGAGGACATCCAAGCAGCGTTTTTTGGTTTGTTCGACGGGACAACCGAAGACAAGAGAAACTGGTTGCAGACAGTTTCCTGAACGTAGTTTCCTGAACGTAGTTTCCTGAAAGTAGTTTAATGGGCAATCGCTTCATTGGGCGGGACAGTGAGAACGCTTTATGAAGCTATCGCTCACTAACCCGATCAATGCTTAATAATGTGGCGGTTTTTCATCTTCGGGTTTACGAGGCGATTCGTCTCTGCCGGAGCTTTCGAAGCGCTCGTTCATGCGTTTTAGCATTGTGAAAACGCGGTCCAGTTTCTCCGTATTATCCAGCACCGCTTTGTCTAGGGTTTCTAGGTCATGCTGGAGGTGCGCGATAGACATTTCAAGTTTGGTCAGGCGTTTTTCAGAATCGTTCATACACCCATTGTAAACGCATCAACGGCCTAAGCCCACTCCCGAAGCCTTGGCTACTTCGGAGTGAAACCTGCCTCAACAACGGCCAACCGGATTGCCTCCAAATTGGCTGCTCCGATGATGGCTGCTCCGAAGACGGTCACCCGCTCATTTTTTAAATCGACGATGACTGATTCGACGCCCGCTACGCCGTTCAAATACCGTTCAAGCTTGGCGACGCAGTTTCCACATGTCATGCCGCCAATGCCAATGGTAACGGAATCGGTCGAATCACTCGATCGAGCCTGCCGCTGCCGAAACCACTGTTGGATTCTCTCGAGGACGAGCCAAGCGATCAGGCCGGTCACGATGACCGCTGATGCTACCGCCAACCATGAATGATGATCGTGTTGATGCAGATGGCCAGACGCGACGCTTCCTGCGTTCTGTATCAATCCATCGAACACCCACGCGGAGCCCATGCTGCCAAAGATGACCACGGCTAAGTAAACCCATAGTGCGCGTTTACCCATGTTGGAGCGAATCGCGCCCATGGTCGCAACGTTTGTTGCCGGACCGGCCATGAGAAACACCAGTGCGACTGCTGGCGGAAGACCTGCCGAGACGAGTGATGCTGCGATGGGCACTGACGCCGTTGCACAGACGTAAAGCGGAATCGAGAAAACTAAAACCAGCAGCATGGCGGGGAACAGCCCGGCCCCATTGATTTGGTTGAACAATGGAGAGAGCTGAAACTGGTCGATGACGGCCGATACGAGAACGCCGAGCAACAACCACACCCAGATCGATCGCAGCATTTCAACTGCATGCGAAATTAGCTCTTTCCACGACCGTGCGGGAGCGTGTGAATCATGCGTTTCAATAACGGGCAGCGCATTTTTTGGCTGCGAGTTAGGCAGTGCGCTATCACTACC
>CALKXO010000477.1 GCA_938003615.1 uncultured Pirellulaceae bacterium
GATGGTCATCATTCCACTTGCGATCAAACTTGATCACCTTGGCTGTCGGTAAGTAAATTGACTTTTGAAACCTTGCTTTTTCGCGGACATATTCTCGACGTGCATCAACCAGCACGATTTGCGAGGCGGGCATCGCACGAATTTTTTCAGCACTAGCGCCGCTGGCCAGTAGCCTCTTTTTTGCCGCCGTGATCCCTTTGAGGCTGGCTGCTAGAAACTCAGTATTGGCTTGGGCAGTGATTGCATCTTCGCGCGAACTGCCTGCTGCGACTAAATCCACACCGGCATCAGATCGATCCGCAATGATTTTTCGAAATATCTTCTGCCCCAGCTCTTTCCATTGATCGGCTGACATTTGAGCCATTTCGACCGACCTAAATTCGGGAATCATCCTTTCTAAGATCGACAGTTGCATTTCCATTGTTTCTTCTGAAGAAAACAACGGACGTGGTAGTTGGCTGATCGCCCAATACATGTTGGGTGCTCCCTCTGCCGAACAGAATTCCAACAGCGTTTTGTTAGCGCGGCTGAAGTGTTGGATCGCGGTCAAAGTCGCAACATTGATAGGAAGTTGTGCCACATTTTGAGCCAACGCGTAGTGCATCTTCAGCAGTTCCACGGCATCGTCGAAGCGCTGTTCCAAAATGGCCAAACGTGTTTGTAGTACCAGCGACCAAGAAATGCTGTTGGTTGCATGAATCTCATCCAATGGGAGTGCGTCGAGCCTTTGTCCCGAGATGTCAGCGACTGAATAACCCCAGTCGCATGTTTCGCAGACCGTGGCGACAGCGATGTACTGGTTAATGAAGTCGTCAAATCGTCCCGCCGCAAGCTTTAATTTCTCCAGCGGAATCTCATCGAGCGTAATGTTCCCACCCGACCAATCGGAATAAGCGTCCTTGAATTCCTTGAAATTCAGGCGGTCATTTTTGAAGTACGAATAATTGATGAACGCTTTAATATAAAAGGTCGCCGCATTGCCACTCCTTCGTTCGTCAGGCATGACCTTAAGCCGAAAATGAAACGGAGTGTCACTAGAGGCGATCGGGGTAAGCGTCATGCGTGTGACCGGTAGCTGAAATCCGTGTTCATCTAGATCGTGCGAACGAACGACTTGACTGTGTGCTGCAGTGCAGGCGGCAAGCGCCCAAACGGCAACAATCACTGATAGGTTCTTCACGACGGGTCCTTTCTATTTGGCTTGATCGACTTGATCGACTTGATGAACTTGATGAACTTGACCGACTTGACCGATCCTACCGTACGTCGTTTAAGAAATGCATGGTACTCCTCAGACAGATCTGCGTCGTACACTGTCTGGGACACCGTTTGTTGCGGCGTCAGTTGTTGCTGGGGCAATAGAAGGGCGTGCGGGTTTGATTCGACGCTCTCTTCGTCGATGTGTGTTTCAATAAAAGGTGGCGATGGTTGCGAGGTGGCAATGGTCCATTCGAAGGCTCGGTCGGTCGGCATTGATCGCATGCCAATCAGTGTCGCTAACAATACGGTGGAGAGAATACCCATCACGCCAGTGGCGACTTTCCAATGACCTGCGTTGGCATTTCGTTTGCCAGCGGAAATGCCGGCGTGGACTAGCAATCGATCGCGCACTGGCAGTTGGTTTGACCGATCTTCCTCGCCGTCAAGAAAATCCTCTGGGCTGAATTGCGCTAGCAACGTTTCCATCGTCGCCAGCTCATTGGGCGTTTTGAAATCATCATTTTTAGAGGGTTCATTCATTTTCTTTGTCCCACATCTGTTTCAGTGTTTTGAGGGCATCGACATAACAGCGGTGAGCGCTACTACTCGATTGTCCAGTGACGTCGGCTATCTCATCCCAGTTGAGTGCGCTCCAGATTCTCAAGACGATAATCTCGCGTCGTTGAGAGGAAAGTCTGTTCAGGGAATCAGAGATCCATTGCCTTTGTTCATCAGTTTGTTGTTTTGGAGAGCTTGCCGATCGGTTGCCTGCTACCGCCTCGCGTTCGGCGCGTCTTGCAATGGATCGTTTTCGATTGAGTGCTCGACTACGTACGGCCCGATACAACCATGCTTTGGGATGATCTGGCATGCTTGATCGCGCTGAAAGTTCCATAAATGCTTCTTGGACGCAGTCATCTCCCCAGCCACCGCCGTCGGAAAACTGAGCCGCATACAATCGCAGCGCAGCCTGATGCGCACCTACCAGCTGAGCGATAGAGTTAGCATCAATGGGTTCGGGCAATAGATTGCTCCGCAACGGGTGACAGATCAGAAGCGCGGTCGGCTTTTCGGGTGAGCTTTACCAGTAAGGCACCGCGGATCTCAATTCTCCCGGATCGATGTCTAGAAAACCAGAATTTTTTTCAATGGGAACCGATTGGCTTTAACGCGCTTTGGCGTCAATGGCTCTCTGATACACCTCTTTCAAGCCCGGAATCAGCTTGCAGGCGTTGCGGAAGTAGATCTTTTCTAGGACTTCATCTGGAAGTTTGACGCCGTAGATATTCCACAAACCTTGCGGCTGAGGACGTTTTTCGGAGTAGGGGAAATACTCGTCATGCGTTTCCAAAAACCGCCAGTAGTAGGTCAAGCGAAGTTCCGGCCACGGCCCGTCCGTTCCAAACAGTACGCGATCTTGATTCCGAATGAGAAATTCTCGAGCGGTAAAGGGTTGGCGACCCAGCTCGCCGATGCGCGAAGCGATCTCGACGGAGAAATTTGAATACTGGTCAAGCCACTTTTGCACGCGCGCTAGTTCTTCCGCTCCACCGCCGACATGGGCGCCAATAAACTGAGTTTCCCGATGGCGTTCGATCACGCGGTTACGCGCTTCGAGCAATTCATCGCGGCTGGGAAATTCTTCCCCGTGAAAACTCCAGTCTGGATGCCGCGCCAGTTCTTCATAGCGTTCGTTTTCGACGGTAATCGGATCAAAAAATGCCGACGGGTCGGCAGTGTGCATGATCACTGGTAAGCCTAACCGAGCACATGACTCCCAGATCGGATCCCATTTAGGGTCATCAATCGAATACAGCGATCCGTCCGGTTTTTTGGTGTGAAGGCCGAACTGTTTAAAAAACTTCAGCCCACAAATTCCCGCTTTCTGCGCCTCAACCAGTTGCAGGCAACTCTGCCGGATAAATCCTGGTTGATTGCAGCTCCAAGTTTTGGGGTCCGCGCGCTTACCTGATCCAATGAAATCAATGTAGGCGAATGAAACGAAGCGCTCTTTGTGCGCGGCCAAGAATTTTAGATGGTCTTGCTCGGCACCGAGTGTGGCGTCAAAGCTGACACAAACAGCGATGTTGTGTCTGTCCATCGTTTTTACAAAGGCGGCCAGTTGGTCGGCGTCGCCGCGCAGTCTCCGTCCGAAGTGGCAGTGTGCGTCGATCGAGGGGAACTTCGACTGCGTCAGCCGCGTTTGCCGTACTTGCAGCTTTGTCGTCGGAGCGAATTCGCTGATGGTTGGAATTGGAAGCTGTGGGGCAGCGTCGAAGGTGCCTGCGGAAGATTCGTCAACTGATTGTTGAGCGTGGCAACAACTGGATTTACAGAAGGCGACTAACATGGTCGCAAGCAGGACAAGCCTAATCAAGAGGAAACTCGTCTTCGGTAGCTTCTTGGCTGTAGAGCGGCAGATAGCGGTAGTAAACTTCCAGTGTCATACAGGCCATTGCGGTGCAGTACAATCGACCGCCTTTGTTGGACGCACCTGCAAATTGTTTAGGAAAAAACCAGCTTCCCGCTGTGTTTCCGGTTTTGTTTTGGGATTTAACCAGTGAGTCGCGCATCACTTTGTTCCAGTTGGTCCACTCTTCACCACCGTACTGCTTCATCACTTGCGTGCCGTAGTAGTTGTAGTAGATATCATTGCCCGGCCCCTCTTTGCTTAAGTATTCTACTGCCTTAACGATTGAAGGGTGGTCTTTTTTCCACCCCATGTACATTCGGCACAGTATCCCGATTGAAGTGCAAGATTTATTCCGCTTTGTTCGACCGGGGACGTACACATAATTAGCTCCATCGTTGGTAGATACGTTATTCAAAAATTTATCGATCAGCTGGTAGGTCCTTTTGTTGATTTGTAGGCCTGACAACTTTCCGCTTTTGAACGCCATCACTTGCCAACCTACGACTGAAGTATCCCCATCATCGCCGACGCGATACTGCCATCCACCGAGACTTTGATTTTGTGTTTGCTCGAGGTACCAGAGACAACCTTGCGCGTACGGAGCCAGCAGTGGGTCTTGTGACATCGCGAATGCTTCAGCAAAGACGATCGAGCATAGACCGTGAGAATAGAACTCCCCTCCGGGTTCAAAATAAGAAATACTTCCGCCTTTCTGGGGCTGGCCTTTTGCTAAGAGATACTCAAGGCCGCGGCGCACTTCTTTTTTGTATTTTCCTGCTAGGTGAGTGTGCCCTTGACCGAGCAACGGCAAGAGTGCCAGTGCTGTCGCGCCGTTTCTCGCATAAGCGCGAATCGCCGTGTTACTTCTCTTAACTAAAACCCCCGGGTTGGGGCTGTCTCGAAATTTTCCATCGCCAATACGATGATCGAAACTCCAACCTCCATCAGGCAGCTGGTGCTTGACGATCCACGCAAGAGCAAGTGCCACGGCTTCTTCAGAAGCCGAGTTTCCCCCGTACTCCTTCACCAATCGCTCGCGTGACTCTTCGGACGATCGGCTGACGGTTTCATTCACGGCACCAACTTCCGCGCTTTCGCCAAACGCCTCAGCACTCTCAAAAATCTCTGACGCCATATCGACTTCGACAAATTCTTCCATCGCGATTTCGACTTCCATCTCAGGCGCGACCTCCTCCATCATCTCGACAATATCTTCGTTGACCTCGGAGTCCAACGCATCTTCCTGAACGTCCAGATCCGCATCCAGATTCAGGTCAATCGTCTCCATGCGTTCAGATACAGATTCGCTGGCTTCAAAAGCAACCGATTTGTCCTCGATGGTTGGCATCACTAAAAATGCCATCAGCAGAATCAGTGCGACGTGCACGATGAAACTAAACACCCAACTCGGCATGACGTTAAACAGAAGAAAACGACCCTCGCTTTGGTCATCTTCTAAGAAATCGTCATCCTCAAGAGACGTTGAAACGGATGCCTTCTCAAGTGATTGCGCAATCTCTTTCTTTCTTGTCGTCATGAGAATCACATTTTTTTGAAGTTGGCGGGCGGATTGGTCTCTGGTTGCTCCAGAATATATAATTAGCCGGAAGGGCAGGGAAATCACATAATTATAGCCGTCCCTTTCAACATGTAAAACGACAGCACTAGTTTTGCGGTTTTTGAGAGTGATGCCCAGTAAAAGTACCCCAAAAAAACACCGGCCCCAATTTGCATCGGGGCCGGCGTCGGAGGTGATGTTAACAATCCATCATGCAGCCATGTCTGATCCTGTCGGACTTGCGGTGAAATCTGCACCGAAAGTTCCGTCCCGACAGGGATGGCAAAGCGCGTTTTAGGTCGTAAGGTAGCGGAGGTTGGCTTTGCCTAAGGGCTGAATCGAAACCTGTTGGGGAGGCCCGAAATGCAACGGGAATTTTGAGGTTTGCGAGTTCAAATTGCCTTTTGTATCTACCAAGTACCCGATTAACTTTGGCTACCAGAAATCGAAAACCGTTTTCAGGTGTCCAACAAAAGAGGAAGAGTTCATTCTTGCGACCTCGTTTTGGGGTGAGTGAAGTTAACCGCCAGCGGTAAGGACAAGATCAAAAACAAGCGTCTTTTTTGTCGTGTTGTCCTTACTCAACAAATCTACATCTCAAACAGTGGTTGGCTTGGGAATTGAGCCAAAATGGAAAAAGATCACTTGAATTTGTTTCGCCAATAATGGGTTGTTCGGGCTGCGAAAAGTATGCGGCGACAATTCGCGCATCGTCTTCTTCGACACCTTCCGATACACATAAGTTTTCCGCCAGTTGCTACAGCTTTCGTAAACCGAGAGTCTCCCTCAAAGAGATAGTTTTACGGCAACTTAAAGATTCGGTGATTGAACAATATGTTTGCTTGAGAAGAAGAGTACCTTCCGACTACCGGGTGACGGGTTTATACTAGCTGCCTAGAAATGCAGGCAGAGGTTTATTTAATAAATATCCGGTTTACACAAGATTCGAGCCCATGAAATTCTTCCCCGTCAGAGTTGTTTTGGCAGGTGTCGTCCTGTCTTTGGTTTCCTTCACTTCAGCAATTGGTCAGTCAACCTCCCCAGAGAACTTGGTGCTGCGACCCCCCAAAGGCGCTCACCCCCCCGCGGCTGAAATGGGGCTGATGGCCGGGGAGGTTTCTAGTTCCGCCGCATTGGTTCAGGTTCGTTTGACACAGACGGACAAATTAGTCGATCGTGACATCAAGGGCGCTTGGGGATTGGTTGAATTCACGCTTCAATCGGCTAGTGATTCCTCACAGACATTTACAGAGACGGCTCACGCGCTCTCGCAGCGCGACTATATCGCGCGAGTCCACTTTGATCGCTTGCAACCCAATACGGTTTATCGATGTACCACACGCATGGGTTTGGATGCGCAAACGATGCGTTCAGGCCCCAGCCTTGAATTCAAAACGCATCCCGGTGCTGATCTTACCGAACCCGTTAGCTTTGCCGTCGTAACCGGAATGAACTATGCAAAATTTCATGGTGACGATCGCATCGATCAGGCACAGCACCTGATCGAGAACAATACGAAACTGCCTGAACCTTATGCGGGGGCTGACAAGGAGCTCGGCTACCCTGCATTGGAAACTTTGTTAAAAGTCAAGCCAGACTTTTTTGTCGGTACGGGAGACAATGTTTACTACGACACTCCGGACAATCCCCGGGCGCAGAGCGTTACTGAAATGAGGCAGAAATGGCACGAGCAATTTATCCAACCGAGATACGGTGAATTGTTTGCCAAAGTACCGACGTTCTGGATGGTGGACGATCACGACTACCGCATCGATGACGGCGATAACTCGGGCGAGATTTTGCCTCTACCAGAAACGGCACGGCGTATCTTGATGGAGCAGTTACCCTATGCTCGCAACGATCGGCCTGCTGCGCGCACGTATCGAACCCATCGCGTGAGTAGAGATTTACAGATCTGGTTTGTAGAGAATCGCTTCTACCGCAGCGACAATGCCATGCCCGACGGTCCTGATAAAACCATCTGGGGCAAGGAACAGCGGCAGTGGTTAGAGCGCACGCTGACCTCCAGCGACGCGCCCTTCAAAATTCTCATCTCGCCCACACCAATGATCGGCCCCGATGATCTACGAAAGACAGACAATCATTGTGATGTTGGAGGCTTCCAATATGAGCGCGATTCGTTCTTCAAATTCTTGAAGTCCAACGGACTCGACCAGCAGAACTTCTTCATTGTCTGCGGCGATCGCCACTGGCAGTATCATGCTGTTGATTCTACCGGCATCGAAGAGTTTTCCTGTGGAGCCTTGATTGATGCCAATTCTCGATTGGCTCGTATGCCGGGCGATCCGGAGGGAACAGACCCGGACGGATTAATCAAACATCTTCACAAACAGACGGAACGTTCGGGCGGATTTCTAATCGTGCGATGTGCACAAGGCGATGGCGGTAAAGCCAGCCTTGTGTTTCGGTTCCACGACGAAAAGGGAAAAATACTCTACGAGTGCACGAAGTAGTCTTCGTGGATGGTGGTTTGCGGCCAATCTCCGTCGCTGGACTGGCCGTCGCTGGACTCTCCTGAGTTCAGAGGGGCAGGGCAGGGCATTGGGCACACTCTTTGGGTTTAATACGTGCCACGAAAGAGCGGCATCTATTTCTCTGCCTTTGCCCTAACCTTTGCCGTTTTTTCGTTGTCACCCGCCTTGAAGTAGTTGTTGAACTCCAACCAAGTCTCTAGGTGATGGTGCCATTTGGATACCGGAAGGTTGCTCTTGCGAATTCCATAGCCGTGTCCGCCATTTTGATAGACGTGTAATTCAGCAGGCACGTTATGTTCTTTGAGTCGTGACAGCAGCAGGGCTGACTGAGCGCCACGCATTTTGTCCCCCCAAGTGACCGCCATGAACATGGGAGGAGTCTCTTTGCTGACGATCACGAGCGGTCCCAGTTCAGCAACGTCGTCTTTGTAGCCATCGCCCAAATACGAGGCGTAGATGGGACAAACAAAATCTGGACGTGAGCTGACTTGATCGATTTCATCGATTGGCTCGTAGCACTTGGTGTTGTATTGAACGCCGGACATGATCGTAAGGTGACCACCTGCGGAGAAGCCAAGCACGCCGATTCGGTTTGCATCGATCTTGTATTTTTCTGCCTCGTGACGAACCAGCCGAATCGCGCGTTGCACGTCTTGCATCGGTTCCCAGTGTATGTTGTCCGCAGTGCGGCGGGGCACCCTGTATTTCAGGATGAACGCGGTGACCCCAATCGAATTGAACCACTCAGCAAGTTCAATGCCTTCGTGTTGCCAAGCCAAAAGGTTGTAGCCACCGCCTGGGCAAATCACGACGGCGCTTCCGTTGGCTGACTCCGCTGGGGCTTGATACACCGTGATGGAGGGCGTATCCACGAAGCGGATATAACCTTTAGGATCAGTCTTCGTTGCCTCGATCAACTCTTTTGCTTTGTCGGCATCAAATGCTGCCGCGCCAGCGGGTAGCCCATTGGGCCAGATCTTGACCTCGGGATGTTCTTGGGCAGTCGCGGTTTGCCCAGTTTGGCAAGCGATCAAAGTAACAATAGCGACGGTTACAACTTGGCTTTGCAGACGACGGCGCGAACGAAAGGGAAACGGATTCCAGTTTGATTTGGCAAATTTCATTCTTGACTCGTTTGAGGTTCTGTTCAGTCGATCAGGGGCAACGTTCAATGTCACGGTGGCAGGACTTTCATTCTAGCGGTTTCGATCAAACCGCACACGTAAAAGTGATGAAACGCATGGGCACCGTACAGAAAAACAAAATTCAAAAATGAAACCAACCCAAGCATCGTGCACGTCCTTTCGTCTGCTCTAATAGCGAAGAATTGTCGACATCAACCAGATAGTGAAACGGGAAACCGATGAAACAATTGTTTATTCAAACGATGATGGCGGGGTGTCTTTGGGCGTTGACTGCCCAATTTTCAACTGCCCAAGTATCAACGGTCCAATCAGAGGGCTCAAAAAAAATCAGCTTGAACGATCCCAAGCCGCAGCACTACAAACTGACCGCTCGGGCAAGCGACATTGATGCACGTGTGAAAGCACATCCGGAAATTGGATTTCTGATCGAGTCCAAAGGTAAGCCTGCCGACATTCAGCACGCGTCCGTCGATACCCGGGTAGCAGTGTGCAACCGGGCCTACAAAAAGGATGGGAAGTTTATGCGCGAAGACGTCTGGCGATACATGTTCACCCATCCTGTGGATTCTGTTGGTTCTCCAGTTCCGTCAGACGCTTCATGCATTGAAGATCAGCAGTAAGCACCCGGCCATAAGTTTCCAATTGAAAAAGGAACCGTGGCTAGTGCCAAAACGGCTAATGGTGTCTGAAAACTTATGACCTAGTGCTTAACCGCTTCAAACTTAGCCGATCGTAAGTGATGCGAAGAAGTCATCGGTTGCTGTTAGTTCTGCATCTACCCGTCGCGCGATGTTTTCTTCCTTGGAATCAAAATCAACATCCACCGCCGCCCCCAATAGATGAGGGGTGTTTGTGCCCAGAGATGCCTCAACGTGGCTGGGAGAAGAAATTGGATTCGCTACCGAGCGTAAGTCGCCTAGTGCTATGTTTTGTGACCAAGGAGCCAGTTGGGCCAGTTCCCATTCGCCATCGTCGAACCGGATTAGTTCAATGTTGGTCAGCATATCGATGCCGTCGGTTCCAGCGACCTGATAGTTTCTGTTCGCAAGCAGTGTAATGGTGTAGCTTTCCCGATTGCCGGAGAACAACGCTTCATCGTATCCTTCACCGCCATCGAGTGCATCGTTGCCGACGCCGCCACTGAGCACGTCATCGCCGATTCCGCCGTCAATGGTGTCGTTGCCCCATTGGCCGTAAAGTTGGTCGGCGCCTGCGTTGCCAAAAACGACATCCCAACCGGAACTTGCCCAGACAATGTCGTCACCAGCGTCGCCGCGGACGGTATCGGCATAAGTTCCGGCATGGATCGTATCATTGCCATCGCCGCCGGAGATCGTGTCCTGTTCCGATCCGCCGTGAATTGTATCGTTGCCGTCTCCACCATCGAGGATGTCGCTACCAGATTGCCCGTAGATCAGGTCGTCACTGACACCGCCATCAATGCGGTCTGCTCCGTCACCGCCGTCGATTGTATCTTTCCCCCACTGGCCGTAGATCGTGTCGTCGCCTTGGCCACCGAACACCTCATCGTAGCCAGATCCCGCATCGATGATGTCGTTGCCTTCATT
>CALKXO010000478.1 GCA_938003615.1 uncultured Pirellulaceae bacterium
GAGAGTTGACTGCAATGGACAAAGTGGCGAAAACGTAATGTCTGCATTCAGTGGCTATCCGGTTGCTGTCTCCCAAGCCAAAGGGATTCCCCAATACTACGGTGATGTGTGGTCGGCAAGCAGATTGATCGAACAACGCCAATGCGATTTCTTGCTACTGTTTGCAGGTCGGAGCTTGGAAAGTGAACTTGCAGCACTCGGTAAAGAAGCACTCAACAACCTTGCCGAAATCCCCAAAGTCGTTCTGCACTGCGGATTACCGCCAAAATCGGTGGCTTTGAAAAACGCCAACATGATGCAGATCGCCATTCCGGGCGCTTCAGCAAGCGGTGATTTCTGCCGGCTCGACGATGTATTGCTGCCGATCGCTGCGCTCCATGAATCCTCTCTACCAAACGACTGGGAGATTCTAGGTCGTGTTTTTGAGGCGCTGAAACAGAACGCTTCTTAAGAAAAGAGCAAACCGTCGGATTCGGCGGTGCACGAATGTAGCTCGTTGCCTAAAATGGATTTTCCCGTTAGATGGATTTTCCCGTTAAACGCAACTAGCCGTCGACCTCAAGCATTCTGTCCTGACCATCGTTGACCCCAGCGAAGCCCCCTTCGAGCCAATTGACTCAATTGACTGGCGTCGGTGTTGTCCAGTGGACTGGCCTCAATCGTGACGGAATCGTTGGCCGTGTTGCCAAATCGATCGGTCGCAATGACCTCGAAGGTCTGAACAGTTACCATTTGGCTACTGCCATGTAACTTTGATTTGGAAAACGGTTAGATGCCCAATAACATGTTGTTAGCTCAGTTTGGCTTGGAGACTGGTGGCCAGAGCCTGAAGCTGACTTTGTTCCATTTTCACCAATTCTGACTCCTGAGTTGCTTCAAGCTGAAGCAAGCTCTGCAAAAGTTGAATCTGACCTACCAGTTTTCCTCTTGCCTCGCCTCTTGCCTCGCCTCTTGCCAATCCTTCCGCCAATCCTTCCGCCAATCCTTCCGCAAAAGTATCCACGCGCAGTGCAATTCTATCTTGTTCCTCTTTAGCGCGATCGTCGTACACCAGTCGTAATTCTGGGCTGCGGGTAATCATCTCTAGCACTCCTGTGGCATGTTGGTAAACAGGCTCGGGAAGCAAACGACGCAACTCGCCTGCTTCACGCACCGCAGCGGATTGAAGAAAGAAAATCCACTTCTCGATTCCCTCGGCATCAACCAAATCCTCTTCTGAAATATTATACTTCGGCAACTCGACCAAGTGAATCTGAACCTGATCACCAAAACTCAATTTCTGCTCCGCATCATAAAGTTCAAACCGCAAATTGCCCGCAGAAACCTCAGGAAATAACGACTGAGTCAAAAAACAGATGCTGATCGCGGGCCGGAGCGACACGTACCCTTGGCCCGCCCTCAGTTGCCCGTAGTAAAGTCCGCTGGTGTAATACACCAACCGGTTTTGCAATCCCGCCGGCAGCGTCGTTTGAACCTCGATCACATACCAGTTTCCCCGCCCGTCGCGCGCCTTGACGTCAACCACTGACAACTTATCGTCTTCGAAAGCCTTGGCATTGATAGGATTAAGAATTTCAACTTCTTCGATCCGGCAATCGGGCCGCAGGACAGCATTGAGCATGTCGATCAAGATATCGGTGTGCTCGGTGTTGCCAAAGAGCATCTTAAAAGCAAAATCGACCGTAGGACGGATTCCCAGCGGCATGGTGGTTTTCCAAAAAGATAGGAGAGCAACGTCTTAGCGATTGTAGAACATTGTGCGAGTAAGAACAGTTCTCATCTTCCCCGCGCAAGGAGATTCATTTGAAATTTGTGTTACAGCCATGGCAACTTATGCTGCTGATCGTTGCTGGCTGGATCAATCGGCAACAGCAAGAGGCGATCGAATACCTGAAAACAGAGAACCGAGTCCTACGCGAAAAACTGGGCAAGAAACGAATTCTGCTTGACGATAACCAACGTCGCCGGTTAGCACTCAAAGGAAAAATCCTTGGACGCAAGCGTTTGAAGGAAATCGGATCGTTGTTTTCGCCCGATACGATCCTGCGCTGGCATCGAAAACTGATTGCCCAGAAATGGGATTATTCTGATAGAAAGTGCAAATCAGGTCGCCCGGAAACCGATCCGAAAATTGTCAAATTGGTCCTGCAGATTGCCAAAGAGAATCCAAGTTGGGGCTATGATCGCATTGCCGGAGCGTTAGCCAATGTTGGTCATCAACTGTCCGATCAAACGGTTGGCAACATCCTAAAAGACAGTGGCATCGAACCAGCACCCGAGCGCAGGAACGGAGCATCGTGGTCCACGTTTCTCAAAGCCCACTGGGAAACGTTGGCGGCGATCGATTTTACGAATGTCGAAGTCTGGACGCCACGCGGGTTGGTGACGTTCAGTTTACTGTTTGCGATGGAACTGAAGACTCGCCGCGTGCATTTTGCAGGCTGCGTCACCAACAGCGACGGTGGCAAGTCCATGCAACGGATGGCATTGAACATGACCGATAGCGAAGATGGGTTTCTAACAGGAAAAACTCATTTGATCATGGACAACGATACGCGCTTCAGCGAGTCTTTCTGCAAGATTCTGTCCGATGTGGATATCGAGCCGGTAAAGATTGCGCCAAGGTGCCCCAACATGAATGCTTACATGGAACGGTTTATGCGCAGCCTCAAACACGAGTGTCTGAACCGCATGATCTTTTTTGGTGAGAATCAGCTTCGAAAAGCAGTGACACAGTACTTGATTCACTACCACGAGGAACGCAACCACCAAGGTTTGAAGAACCGGTTAATCATTCCAATGGAAAAACCGCCGGACATCACCAAGCCGATTGAGACTACGCAGCGTCTGGGTGGATTGCTCAAGTCCTACCAACGGGCGGCCTGACCGAGACGCGCTGCGTTATCGGTCAAGCCGCCGTGATCGGTTGGCTGCTGTTTCATATTTCTTCAATTGTCAAAGATCAAATGGGTTCGGTGCTGCGCTCACCGGAGCCCTTGGTCGCTGTTTGTCTCTCGATCTCAACTTTGGCTAACCTCTGCGACTCGAACGCGTCACAAATTCAAGTTGGGGACGCCTATTTCCTATCAGATTTTCATGGCTCAACTACTCGTCAGAGTTTTTTGACCCTACGACCGGTTGTTGTCGTCGAGTCAAAAAGTAGCCTGACCCCTTATTGTTGGCTAGAGATTTTAACTACTCGGCTGGGTTTTTTGAACCTGCGCCCCTAGACAACCCTGACTGCCAACCCCTCCCAAGCCTCCCGAATGCCAGCCAAAGCAGAGCCAGCGCTGCCAGAATGCAGATCGATGGATCTACTTATTGTGGTATCTATCGCAGCAAAAACACTTTCACTATCACTAACGATCTTGAGATCTTCTATTCGTAAAAGAACTTTCCCACGGTCTTGGCGTTTTTTACTTCTAACAAAGATGCAAACACGGTTGTCCTCAACAAATTGAAAAATACAGTGATTACCGACATAAGGAGTGATCTTCACCGTCAGCCATTCGAATTCGTCAGGTTGAATCGTTTCCCAAGTAAGCACACCTCGACGTCTTAGAGACTTTCTTTTCAAGGCCAATTCGTGTGAAATGTCGGTCAAAAAAATTGACCGAAAACGAGGTACATTTTTCATTGCTACCCTCTTCCGCCTTTGCAACTTACAGGCCCTTTATCAATTCGGCTATGCTCGTCATCTATCCCGATGTTTCGTTCCCGATTCTGTCCGCCCGGTCCTTTGGGTCGATCTCCGCCAGGCCCCTTTCGTGCAGATTCTAAATCCCGAAAACCTTTACCGGATTGGTTCTGGCCATTGGAAGCTCGACTTCGAGCTTCTCGGCGACTAGCACGCAGTTTCCTTTGCTCGTTGACCCGTGTTAGGTCGCAGTTGTCCTGAGCCTTTGAAAACGCAAACGTCACGCCTTCGGAGTATAGTCCCAGCCCGATTCCTGACACCGCTGAGGCTGCTGCCGAAGTGGCAACAGTTGGTGCGGCGATTCGTACCGCGACCAAACTAAAGGCGCTGGTTGCGACCTGAGTCGCGCCTAGTGTAGCACATGAAATTGCAGCGAATGCGGCATCGAGTATCAACTGCCTCCCTACCTGTTCCGGAGTTAAGAGTTGGTTGCTTCCCTGAATCGTGCTAAACGCAAGGGTAGACGCCGCACTCACACTAGCATTGAGCACAAATTGAGCGACGAAACATTGCTGATTCCAAGTCAAAAGAGGAAGACTAATTTTACCAAGATTCAAGGTATAGCTTGGTGCAGCTTCGTTTCCCGTAGGATCAGTGAAAGTAAGCGGATTATTTGCAACGTATCGCTGAAGGTTAGTATCACCTCCTGCAAAGCCGATTGGATCTTGACTGATGAATCGACCATTTGCCGGATCGTAGAATCGAGCTCTATAGTAATACAAACCAAGCTCTTCGTTCCATTCGCGTCCAGTATATTTATAACGATCGCCCGCAGCGGCATTGGTCTCAGAAAGGATGTTTCCAAAGCTGTCATACTCAACGTGGTTGATTACCGCACCTGTGTCGTCAACGATATCACGCACGCTACCCAGATGATCTGTTAGATACCAAGCTACCCGCTCATCGGGACGCCAGCGGGCGATGTTAGAATCCAATGATTCCCCAAACAGATACCTTGCCTCGACATTGCCGCCATCTTCGAAGTCTACCCACGCATTCTCGCCATCGTAAACAGTGTGACTAACAGTTGCCTCAAGAGGTCCGTTACCGTCACTATCTATCACGCGTTTGATCAATCGGTCAAATAGGTCGTATGTAAACTGCGACTCCGAGATCACTTCACCCGACGACGAGTAAATGATTCCAGATGTCATTCTATTACGGTGATCGAACGTGTAGACCGTATACTCTCCGGTAGCTGTCGAAGTCTTGCGTGTCAGGTTTCCTTCTGCGTCGTACTCGTAGCTAAACTCACCATTGGACAGCAGTTGGTTATTTTCGCCGACATTGTTTGAGCCGCCAGTTCGGTTACCGTTTAAGTCATATTCATAGGCCTCATCTAGACCATTCTCTACTTCTGAAGCAACAAGTTGGCTGGAGTCGTCAAAAGTGTAGCTTGAAATCGCTCCATTGATATTTTGCTCCACCAACTGCGTCGCAGCATCAAATGTTCTGTCGTACTGAGCGAGTACATCTCCAACGCCATTTAAGTGTGTGGTACTGGTGCCTCGCATCAAATCGTCAAAAACGAAACTCGATTGCCCAATAAGGTTGGTTCCTGCCAAATCACTGTATCGACCAATTGTTGTTACCTGTCCGTTTCCGTTTCTGCCATAGCTGATTTGAGCACCGGCGATACCACCACCACTCCAGCCTATGCTGGCAACCAAATTTCTAGCATCGAAAGTAGTAGAAGCGGAAACTCCAAAGTTGTCTTGCGTCTCGATTTGGTTGCCGTAGGCATCGTAATCATATTCAAGAGTTACAGCGGGTCGGTCAGCTGCTGTCGAGGTGTCGCGTATCAATCGGTCTAGCTTGTCGTACGCAAACTCAAATGAATTGCTTGGTCCCGTCGCCGTCAGGAGATTGTCGTTGGCGTCATAGGTGAACTGGTGTTGTTGTTGGACGACACCTGAAGCGGATTTCCAAGTTTCTGATACAGTTCGGTAAAGTGAGTCATAAACATACTCAGTCGTTCTTCCTAATCGATCGGTGAAGACGCTCAGATCATCAACCTCGTTGTATTGGTAGGTTGAGAAATTGCCGAGTGGATCAGTTTCGCGAATCACATTGTTTGTCAAATCGTAGATATACGAAGTTTCGTTGCCTTCCGCGTCCGTTAGAGACAACAAATTACCTACACCGTCATACTTGTACCGCGTGACCGCGTTTCTTGCATCGGTCGATGTGGAAACTCGATTAAGGTCATCATATTCACGTGTGGTTTCGATCCGCCCAAGTTCGTCCGTTACTACCGTAGGATTGCCGTAGCCATCGTACTGATAGGTTCGCGTTCCCAACGACGCATTGATTGTTTCGATCAGTTGATTTCCACTATTGTAGCGGTACTCGGACACATTTCCGTCTTTGTCGACTTGCCTGATCAGCCGATTGGAAATGTCGTACTCAGAAGTTTGAATAAATCCACTGGCATCTTTTGACGAGATCTGACGATTTCGGTCATCGTATTCGAATTCAGTTACGTTCCCGAGTTCATCTTGGAAGGAGATCTGATTTCCTGCGTCATCGTATGTCCATCGTTGTACACCATCAAGACTGTCAGTGCTTTTCACAAGCCGCCCGACATTGTCGTATTGGTAGGCGAACGTGTTCCCATTTCGGTCTGTTGTGGCAACCAAATCGTCACGCTCGTCATACGAATAGAGTTCCGTATTGCCAAGTGCGTCAGTTTCGGAAACAAGTCGATTTTGATTGTCGTATTGATATTCGGTTCGAGCACCGAGCGGGTCAATGACTGCGGTCAAATTTGAATTGCCGTCATACTCGTAGTAGGTTGTCCGGTCTTTCGCATCGGTGAAGCTGACGTTTTCACCAACTGAATTGTATTCCCATCGAGTAACCTGCCCCTCAGGATTCGTAATGCTCAGCAATTGGTTGTTAGCATCGTAGGTGCGTACAGTTTCTCCTCCGATTGCATCGATAGTTTTTATCAAACGATTTTTGTCGTCGTACTCAAAATTTGTTTCTCGGCCAAGTGAATCAATTACCTTCACCAACAAATCGTCATCAAACACAGTCTCATTCACTCGGCCCAGCGAATCGATCGTATGAGTTGATCTTCCAGACGCGTCATACTCTATAGTTGACTCCGCACCTACTTCGGTAGTAAATGAGACCAGCATTCCGCTACTGTTTTTTTCCCGCAGAATAAAGGAGCCATCGGTAAATATTGTTTTGTCAGGATCGTTGAATTTGCTGTATTCGAATGTGGTTTCATTTCCAACAGCATCTGTATATGACGTCGGCCTTCCAAAGTTGTCTCGCGTGAACTGTTCCGTTTCGCCTTCTGCATTGGTGAATGAAAGCAAGTTGCCCGACTGATCGTACAGGCTTCGCGTTGTGGTAAATTCTCCGAGTGCCGTCTGCACGCCGGTTAGGCCGAAACGGTCATTGAGTGGATTGCCATCATCGATGAATTGACCCGTGATACGCACACCCAAAACGTCGCCCACGATTCCGCTATCGGCCAGATCGATACCAACAATGGGACCAAGTTCAATTTCTTTCACGTCGACAAAGTTGGTGCCGTCGGTGGTAACGCTGACCACCGCCCGTCCCCCGCTACTGACAAACAGGCCACTGAACAAAGGGGTTATAACAAACAAATCGTCTCCGTCGCGATCGGTGACTTGTTCGTCAAAGCCAACGGTGACATAGTCACCATCGGCCAATACTACGTAGTCGGAGTCGCGCGGCGTCTGGAAGTCAGGATCGTATTCAGCGCCCAGAATGATGTCAGCCGAATCCACTTCAGTGGTGACGAATTCGGCACCATTGTTGGAATCTGTTAAGCGTTGACCAATGGTCGTGCCAATAATCACATCATCGGCAAAGGACGAATCGATTAGGGTGTCGGCGTAGCCATCGCCGGGAACGGTTGTCGCCGGTCCTACGGTGCGGACGATGTTATTGAACGAATCGTACTGGAACTGAGTGAAGATTCCTCCCGGTTCCTCTTGCAGGACAACATTGCCGCGATTGTCGTACTGAAATCTCGTGATATTGCCATTTGGATCCATAATGGAGGTTTCCAAACGCGGATTGCGAGGATCTTCGTACTCAAACTTTGCCGTATTTCCTTTTGCGTCAATCAGTTCAGTGAAATTTCCTCGATTGTCGTAGACATATTGTGTCGCGTTACCGAGCGCATCTGTAGACACGAACCTATTGTTCTCAATGTCGTATTGTTGCTCGACCACGTTGCCTAACGCATCGACCAGTCCGACAAAACGTCCGTCTTCGTCGTATTGGACCTCTTGCAGGACGTTACCGCGTGGACCGGTGATTGATTTCAGGTAGTGAGCCGGATCGGCGAAGTAGTCGTGCGTCCAAGTGTTATCGACCTGATCGGTATAGGTGACCAAATCACCAGCGGCACTGTAGGTGTAGTTAATCGAGTTGCCGCTCGGATCGATG
>CALKXO010000479.1 GCA_938003615.1 uncultured Pirellulaceae bacterium
CGAAGCGAAACGCTAAAAAAGCTTGGCAAAACTAGAAATAGCTGGTTTCAAATTATCACAACTGAATCAAGACACGTTCTACGGCTACAAGCAGCGACCGTTCGTCGAATTGTAAAAAATACTTGTGGGGTATAAAAAGACGATCTATCGGTGTGGCCGTTAAAACCAAACCAACTGCAACATCGTCTGGCGGCCACCCGGATAGATCGCAATTTGTTGAACTTAAACAAATTGCTTCTTGGCGTTTTTGAGGCTATCCTTGGATCTCTTGGCCAACTCTTGGCGTTTCAAGCGCTTTTTTTTGGGGTTATAACGTGCTCGGAATTGATTCCGCATAGGACTATAGCCGGTGGTAACCGCGTTAAAGCTCAACGCGGTCACTCTGGTTAGAATGCCGTTAAATCGTTAAGATCTATAGCGCGAAAGCCTTTGGTTGCTTATGCCATATCGAAAAATGAATTCTGCAGAATGATCCAACCTAATGACAACCGACAATCTATTCCAAAGCCCTTCCAACGACGCTAGCGTTTCGATGCTCCCGACTCGCCGACCGTGGCTGCGTCGATCGCTTGCCATCGGTGCGATCGGACTGGTAATTGCCATTCTCGGAATCGTGTATGGCGTGTTTTTAGTCGGTGTCCCAAGTCAAGATCTGTCTCCGGAATTGGCGCGACAGGAATCGCTTCATTCAGCTGTCTCTGGCTGGCTCGCCGGAATCGGTCTTTGCCTGATGCTTCTCGGGATTCTTGGTTTCTTCTCGGTTTTGATTACACGGAGCATTTCGCGAATCACCGCTTGACTGGCAGTTGCAACGGTCCGCTGCCATCATCAATCGTCTACGCTGACGACGAACTGATATGACCATGCCGTCTAATTTGTTTACTTGCTTTGCTTTGGCTGACGTCCAAACAAATGCTGGATCGGCCGGTTGTTGTCCGATGAGAGAATCTGTCGGAACTTCATGATCTGGTTCCTCGACAATTCGATCGGTGTCGTCAGCACAAACCAATCAATGCCTTCCGTGCATGGGGGTGTCGTCAGGGAACCGTTGTAGCTAACGTAGCTGCGATCGTCGGGCAGCAATGAAATCGCGTTGAACGTCGAGTTGTATTCTGAACGCTTGTTCTTTTCGGTGGGCAGGTAGCTCCAGAGTTCATCAAGCGCCGAGTTGGCTTGACCCACGCGCACCAAGACGCCGACGACTGCGATCTGACCGTCATCCGAGCGGTGAACCAAGTGCACTTCCATCTCGAAATGCTGGCCATTGATTGTGTGTTCACTTGGAGAATGAAAGTGAAATTGTTTAAGCTCAAACGAAGCAGACTCTACATGAAGCCAGCTTCCGTGTTCTTCGGTTTCCTGAATCGTATGCCCGTTGTAAACCAAAGCAATCTTCGCCGGTTTGTATTGGAAGTTCAACAAGGGCAGTTTGGCTGGCAGCGCATCGTGGATGTCAATCGGTGATTGCCTTCGACCTCTATTGGCCACTGTATATTCGGGAGCAAGACTTCCCCAGTACTCGGGGCCGTTGTCGCCTTCATACGACCATTGTGCTGAATGAGGACGTTCCTTATCGTGAAAGTAATGGTGATCGGAATCGACTTGGATTTTGGGTGAACCGTTTACCTCCTTCGCGCCCGATTCGATCGGGGAAGTTGGTTTTGCCAGATCGCAACCGCCAAGCAGAATGAACAAGAGTGGAAGATAGGGAACAAGATTCAAGGACTTGTAGCGGTTGTTCATTGTTCCATTTAAAATCAGAGTCACGTAGTCACGTTTGCCGTCAATTACGGACATGTAAGAGCCCAAGAATAGATCCGTTTTGGACGGTTTTTTGTGCCACGAAGTCGCCAACCTGAGTTAATCGGCGAACAAGAATCAAGACAATCAGGCGATTCGGGCTGGGATCAACGTGGTAGCTGCCATTAACATTAATGCATGTGATTGTGACGGAGCATCTGCCAAGCTGCATTCACAATGATATGCAGTCGAAGACGGTAGGCTCAATCCGGCGAAACACTAATCACGCCAGTTGGCAACTTGCAAGGCTGGAACCAGCTGGAACCACTAGGGGCGCTCCAAGCATCGTGAAAGCCAATATCGAAAGCGATCGACTCATCCAAAACACAACATTTGACAATTACTCACTTCTTACATCTCGATTTTACATCTCGATTTCGTAACCGTCGCGGTACGGACGGCTCATCATGCTGGCGGCCAGTTCATCACCGATAATTGTCTCGGTCGCTTGGTCCCATTTTACCTTTCGCCCCAATCGGCAGCAAATTCCCGCCAAATGGCACACGTTGAGCATTTTCATGTGCGAGTGGACATCGGAAATTGGCAAGACACGATGTTCGATCGCGTGCATGAAGTTGGCCCAGTGTGCTGGGCGATCGTTCTCTTGCATCGGCATGCCGCGATAGATTTTGGAAATCGCATCTTCGGGCAACGGATTGGTTGCAAGTTGCTCAACCGGTTTGCCCACAAGCTTACCACGATTGACAAAGATACGTCCTAGTTCGCCTTCAAACCGAATTCCATTGTCGACGTCATGCCGGATGTTCATGACCACGTCCTCGCCAGCGAACTTAACATTCAAATCGAACTGGCGAGCTGTATTGTAACGATCCTTTTGAACTGGCACCCCGTCCTTGAACTCGACGGCATGCTTTGCGGTCCCGCTGACCGATGTGGGATCATTGCTCTGACCTGCGGCAGCAATCCCAAGCATCGCGATGTCTACATGATGAGCTCCCCAATCAGTGAGTTTGCCGCCGGAGTGTTCATACCACCATCGAAACTGTGCATGCCCATTCGTGAAGCCCTTGCCCGACTTCTTGGGATTTTCCAGATAACGATAAGGCATCTTTGGCGATGGCCCTAGCCAACGATCCCAATCGAACCCCTTGGGCACGTCGGCAACCGGAATCTGGGGACTCCAACCGCCAGCGTCGATACCGACCACGAGTCGTTTGAGTTTTCCCAAACGCCCATCAGCGATGATAGCCAGCGCCTTGTTGAACAAGTCGAAACTGCTGCGCTGTTGCGTGCCGACCTGGACGACTCGCCCGGTTTGCTTTTGAATTTTCCGCACCAGCTTGCCTTCGTCAATGGTCAGCGTAAGCGGCTTTTCGCAGTATGCGTCTTTGCCAGCCAGCATCGCTTCGATCAGGATTTTGGCGTGCCAGTGATCGGGCGTCGAAATCTGCACGACGTCAATGTCATCGCGGGCAAGCACTTCACGATAATCCGAATAGACATCTGCTTTGCCGTCGCAGAGCAGTTTATTTCCACGTTCCCGATGGCTCTTGTCGACATCGCAAAGCGCCACAAGATCTGCGAATTGCTTTCCTACCGGTGCCGTCCTGGTTCCGTTGCCGCCCGCGCCAATCAAGGCAAATCGCGGACGATCATTCTTTGCTGCCGCAACTGCTCTGGAGGTGAAATGATACGGCATTGCCGCCGCCAGAGAGCCCGCAGCGATACTTCCAAGAAAGTTTCGACGTCCAATCCGCGAGCGTTGGGGGTTAAGTTGCTGCAATGATTTCATTTTCGCTGTACTCATAAGATATTGTGGAATGTCCGAAACTAACGTTCAGCAAACCGAAAAAAGCGTTGACGATCCTGCTCAAGCGTTTCAATCTCAAATTCGATTCAGCCAACTGATACTAATCGTGCTGGCCATAACTCCTCTTTAGGCACGACATCGGCGGACAGCGAACGTCTCTCAAAATTAGTCCAAAAAAAGCAGGCCGAAAACCCTACCTTCGAGTTTTTTTAATAAACCCGGAAGCAATTTCCAAAATTTCCTGCGTTGCATTTCTGAATTGAGCTCTCGGAGCAGGAGCGTGTGCGAACGGTAACGCGCTCACCCTGAGTTAGTCGGCGAACAAGAATCAAGACAATCAGGCGATTCGGGCTGGGATCAAAGTGTTAGCTGCCATTACCATTAAAGCATGTCACTGTGCCTGCAGCGTGGCAGATGCTCTGTCACGACCACGCGCTCACATTGGTTCTTCAACTCTTCTTGATCCATCCAACGCCCGTACCAATTCGAAGCGGGCAGCGCCGTGACTCCGTGCAGAATCACGCTCATGACGACCGTCAGGATCGCGATCGTGAAAATCCGCTCGCCGTGCGGAAGACTGTACTCAGAGGCAACCAGCAGCGCGAAAATTAGCGTTGCCAGCCCGCGCGGGCCGAACCAGCCAAGGAACATTCTGGTCGCGGGTTGAGCTTTCATTTTGGCCGTTGCGATCGCTACCGGAAGCAGCCGAACGACGGTCAGGCTCATTCCGGCGTAACACCAATCGCGCCAACTGGCAACTTGCAATACTGGAACCACAAGGGTCGCGCCAAGCATCGTGAACGCCAGTATTGAAAGCAACGCGCCTTCGGTTTCGCCGAACTCCTGAATTTTTGACCGCACCGAAGTCGTGCTGCACCCGATTGCAAGGCCGGCGAAGAACGCAGCAATGAATCCATTGCCACCAATTGCCAGCGCACCAGCCCAAGCCAAAACCGGGATCGCGATTCCCGAGAGCTTTAAGTATCTATCCGATGCCCATCCGCGTTGATAGGCGCGCTCCATCAATCGACCACCCATCCACCCGACGGCGATCCCCACTATCGGCCCCAAAGACAATTGCAGCGCCAGAAAAGATGCCCAGCTCGCCGTCGACTGGACATTCATTTCGGCATCGGCAATCGAGGCGAACAGCAGCACAATGGGCACAGCGATCCCGTCATTCAATCCGCTCTCTACATTTAGCGCTTCTCGAATGCGCTGCGGCACGCGCGGGCTCTCAACGACGGCTTGTCCGAGGGCCGCATCGGTGGGTGCCAACATTGCTGACAACAATGCCGCTTCCCATATCGACCATGACGGGAACAGCAACATTGCAACGACCGTTCCAAGCACAATGGACAGCGGCATGCCGATCCCCAGTAACCGAATCGGAAACCCGAGTTCATGCAGCAGGACTCGAGCATTGATTCGAGACGCATCGGTGAACAAGACGACAACCAGCGTCAACTCCGCGAGGTGCTCAAGCAGTTCACGCGCGTCTTCATGAAGCGCACCATCCAATAGCCCGGAGATCAAAACTCCCGTCGCCAAAAAAACAATTGGCGCTGTCAAAGAAAATTTAGGAACGAGTTTGGAGATGGTCGCGTACGCAAGCACAATCAAGGCCAGAATGAGTAGCAAATGCGTCATTGGACACAACCCTTCTTTCCTTGCACGCACGCGTATTCAACGGGCTGAGCTTAATAAATGCTACTTAGCTTCAACACGCGCGGACTCGCCGCCATTGTCACTGCTGTCGCTGTATTTTTGCAACAGAATTTCAACAGATTGAACTGACGACGCATCAAAGTTTGGCTGTTTCCAACTTTACCGGCATGACCTCGGACGTTAACGAAGGGCTTGCCGCCTTCTCATGCGAATCGCCTCTGCGATCGGCAGCGACACCTGTCAGCAAAAACGCAGCGGTAAAGAACCAAAGGTGATTCCACAGCGGCACGCCGAATTTCGTATAAACCCCAAGCTCGAAAATATCGGATGCAAACGGAGATTTCAACGCAAGCAGATTGCAGGTAACCACGATTGCCGGATTCGCGATTAACGTCGTGATCCAGCCAACGACGACACCAAGCACAACACAGAAGACGATTTTCTTCGGAGTTTGATTGGGGAAAAACGGTAGGCTGACAATCGTGGCGGCGGCCATCGAATACGCAAACGCGATATACATGTGGGTTGACCAACCAATCGGCCCAGCAAAGTTGTCGGGATAGCCACCAATTTCAACGGTGCGCTTTCCAACAAACTCCGCAATATTCCCCGTGCCGGAAAGTGCCTGAACCCAAGTGAATCCCAGCCCGCCAATCAAAGTCATCAGAAGAACCCATGGCAAGCGTTTTTGAATTTCGTTAAATATTTCTCTCATCGGGATCGCCTAAAAATACTGAAGTTGCTTCAACCAAGGACAGCGGCAACACGCCACCTATCCAGTTATCCGCAACCGCGAGTCAAGATGTGCCATCAAGTTGCCAGCGCATTTCAATCAGATACGCTCCGAAGCTCGTGTTGCTCAACGCCCTCAGGTCCATATTGACAGGAAATTGAACCAGCACTAACCTGGATAAATACGTCGTTTATCCGTTTAACGTCAAACACGTACGGCACGTTACTCGATGCGAGACGATACTTCTGGGCGGTATACCGCCTATCAACACAAGACTTGGAAACACAAATGAGCGCTCATAAAGCCGGTGAACTTATCAACCTGATTCCAACCGCTGGTGAGAAAATGCCGACGGGTGTGCTGCAAACTGAACGATTGAAAGTCGTTCGTCTTACGTTGCCCGCAGGAAAGGAAATTCCTGAGCATCAGGCTCAGGGCGAAATCACGGTTCAATGCCTCGCAGGCCGAGTCGATTTCTTTGTTAAGGGCGAGCCAAGGGCGATGAGCCCTGGCCACATGCTGTTTCTCGAACCGGGTGAGCCTCATGCGCTCAACGCGATCGAAGATTCCGTGATGCTGGTCACGCTGGCGATCATCGACCCGAACAAGAAAATCACTGAAATTGACTTGCAGTAATTCGGGGCAATTCACCGTGAAGCAGGCGATACGAGGGTAGCACCAAGACGACGAGTCGCACTGGGTGGCTCAACTACGCTGCGGCCACTTTCAACACGTTCGCCATACCGCAATTGTCGTCTCTGGTGAACCTTGCGGAGTTACGAGTCATGCGAACGGCGGTCACTCAGGCTAGCGATGACCAGTTATAAAATTCGCTGGCAAATACCAAAGTTCAGTTGTATTACCTCCTTGAGAAGTAGTCACTTACCCGCGGAGCGAAATGCGAGGCACGCCAACGCGAGCATGATTACTTGCTCGAATCTGCATTCGGTGCTGGGTCTGCTTTGGGAGCAAGTTTGCTCACCAGCGCTCCGTCGATTGGCAGCACGTACGTCAACGCTCCGATCGCCTGTCCGGCTGGCACATCGGCGTAGTGGTCATGGCACATGATGCACTTCTCAAACACAACCGGAATCGGTGTGGCCACTCTCAGATGCCGAACGCCGTCACGCGTTTCGATTTTCTCAACCCAAGACTTGCCTGCGACGAGCTGTTTGATGGCGTCCTCTTCAAACTCATCTTCGGCGACATTTTCATCATCGTATGGCGACCCTGTTGCATCAAGCAGCCGCACGCGATGCCAGCCTTTCTTCTCGGCCGACTCAAACAGCAGCTTGAACGCGGTGCCTGCCGGAATCTCCTTTTTGTCGGTCACGAAGTTGTCGGTGATCGTGACAATGCCTCCCTTGTAGATGTCGTCAAGCATGCGAACCTCACGCCGCGTTCTCTCAACCATAGGGTCTGCCTTGGGTTCAGCAGTTTTACCGGTTACCGCTGCCGGTTCTTGAGCAAAGCTCAAGGGTAGAAACACAAAAACGGACAAACCGATCACAAGGTTTCGAATCATAGTTTGAATCATAGTTTAAACTTTTGTAGTCAATAAAAAAAGAAACTGGTAGGTTGAGCGCAAGCCGTCGGGCCAGCGTCACATCAAACCAAAACATTAGGTGTCATTAATCACAACGTAAACATTCCCGTCTTTTACAAACGCTTCATGAGACGGTGTAGGGCCAAATGCCGGAGGACAAAGATTTTTACCGGTGCGGATATCAAACTCCGCACCATGCCATGGACAAGTCAGGATGTATTCACAGACTGCCCCACCGGCAAGCGGGCTGTCGGTGTGATCGCAGTTGTCATCGAGCGCATAGACTTCGTCGCCTCGACGAAAAATGACAATCGGGCGATCCGCCACAATCAAGTCAACCATGCCACCGTCGCCAATGTCCTCAAGCGCGACTGTTTTGTGAGCGTTCTCGTTTGCCATTGTTGATATGCCTGCCGGTTCTGTACGTCGGTAGTGAAAAGACTCTTGCTGCCAGAGCCCAATCTAGATAGAGTTGTCGATTATCGTTATTTGAGCCGCTAAGATGTGGTTTGTCAACCGTTTTAGGAATCGTAACCATGAGTGCCGCCGAAGTACAAGCCAGTTTCAAGCGATGTGAACTGACAGGTGATTTTGCCGAAACATTCTATTCGATCTTTCTTGATGCTTCCGATGATATTGCACCGCTGTTTGCCAACACGGACTTTCGCAAACAGCGCGCACTACTGCGCGGCACTGTGTTCATGATGGTGATGAAAGATGTTGATGACGCAAGAGCCAACGGGCACTTCGTTAAAGTTGGTGAATCACACTCAAGCGGACGACTGGACATCAAACCAGAACTGTACGAAGTGTGGCTGGACAGCTTGTGTGCAACCGTAAAAAAGCTGGATCCCGAATGGACGGAGGCCTTGGAGACGCAATGGTGGCAGAAAATGCGGCCTGCAATCGCGCTAATCACTTCCATGTACTAATTGCCGTTGGCTTGCTATAACGGTTGTTTAACTGACGGTTAAAAATCTGGGTACGAATCCGGGAACCGTGAATTCGTATGCGCGTTCTGCTCATTCAAATTCTGACTGACAGTGCGCCTTTTAAGCCACCTACGAACGCTCGATGCGAATCCAAGCGAACCAAGACACAACTATGCAAAAACTTCACGAACGTTTATCGCGAATCAAAGAGCGGTTTGAAAGCAATTTGGCTCCGGGATATTTGAAGATCCTCAACGATGCCACCAGCGAACTTGTCAAATCCGGGATCGAGAACAAAGTCCTGAAAGTTGGAGACACTGCACCGGCGTTTCGCCTACAAGATCAGAATGGAAAACTCCGTGACTCGGCGGATCTGTTGAGCAGTGGCCCATTGGTTTTGACCTTCTACCGAGGATTCTGGTGTCCCATCTGCAACGCCGACTTGGGGTATCTTCAACATCTTGTCAAGGAAATTGAAGAAGCATCCGCGACGCTGATTGCGATTTCCCCAGAAAAGAACGAGTACTCCAAGAAGATTCGGAGCACGCAAAAGCTTTCGTTCGATCTGCTTTGGGATGAGCGAAATGCGATTGCGGAAAAGTTTGGCCTGAAACACGTTCTAAGAAACGATGTGATCGACGTGTATCGAGACGGCCTCAATTTTAACTTGAAACTCTACCACGGTGACGAGGAGTGGGCGTTGCCGATTCCGGCAAGGTTCCTGATCGACACTGATGGAATTATTCGCTACGCGGAGTCCTCTGCCGACCATACCAAACGCCCCGAGCCCGATGATTTGGTGAACGCCCTTAGAACGATAACGACGTAAACAATGCTGACGCGACACAACTATAAGATCAAAGAGATGCTTTTGTGGACGCGCCGAGAGACACTCGTCTTCGTCGTGCTCGCAACCACCGTCTGCTCACTTTACGTTCTAGCAGGCTTTTCTTTCCTCCGTGTGCCATGGGCTCCCGTGGCTGTCATTGGTACGGCTGTCGCGTTCATTATCAGCTTTCAAAATAACGCAGCATACGGACGTATCTGGGAAGCGCGTAAAATTTGGGGCGGGATCATCAACGTTTCGCGCTCGTTCGCCATGCAAACCGTTGACATGATCTCCAACGCTCACGCGGCCGAACCGGCGAGCGCGGAAGAGTTGCAGGAGATTCGCAGAACGATCATCTATCGTCACATTGGATGGCTGACTGCATTGCGCCATGCGATGCGACAAACTCGTTCGTGGGAAGTGTTGCAGCACAACCGTACGAATCAGGAATGGATCAAGGAACTTCATATCCTTGAGAAAATATTCACCGTCGAAGATGAGCTGCTTCATTATCTGTCGGATACCGAATGGCATGTGGTGACAGAGCGATCGAACAAGCAGTCGGCGATCTTATTCCTTCAGTCGCATCATTTGCGCGAGCTAAAGGAGCGCGGGCTCATTTGGGAGTTCGCATTTCTGGAAATGGAAAACACGCTGAAGGAGCTGTTTGACTTGCAAGGCAAGACTGAACGAATCAAAAACTTTCCTTACCCGCGACAGTATTCGACGCTCAGTCATTGGTTTGTGTGGATATTTGTGGGTCTGTTGCCGTTGGCGGTGATCCCTGAATTTGCGATGGTTGGGGAACAGCTTGCCGAATCGACTCCGCAATTGAAATACTATTTCGTTTGGGCGTCGATTCCCTTTTGCGTTCTGATCTCGTGGATTTTCCACACGATGGAACGCATCGGTCGCAGCGGTGAAAATCCGTTTGAAGGTTCAATGAACGACGTTCCGATCTCGACCATTTCGCGTGGGATTGAAATTGATCTTCGAGAGCTATTGGGCGAAGAAAAGGACTTGATCCCCAAACCGCTGCCTGAAGTCTACAACGTTCAGATGTAGCAAATCGCTTAGCGTGTGAACAACAAAAGTGCTCGGGCATCGCTACCCGAGCACTTTGCTAACTCCTGCAGGGTTCATTTTGATTGGCCGGTCGGCCAACTGAACTTGTGAACGTTTCCAATTGTTATAGTCGGAAGTTAATCAGCGTCACGGGCGCACTGAGTGCTCCGAAGCCATCATTGACAAGCAAGATGGTGAAATCCTCGTCGCCATCGCCGTCAATATCGCCAGCGACACTCAAACAGAAACGCCAACCGTCACGCCTGCAATTCATAAAGTGCGTCCAGCAAACCTCTGTACTCTGCCTTGCAACATGGGCACTGCTCAAGATGGCGTCTGATGACCCGCATACTCTCGGAAGGATCATGTTTTGCCAAAGTGTATTCGGCGAACTCCCCGATCTGGCCAAAGCAATCGTCGCAAGTAATCTGATCGGGCTCCGTCGTTACAACTAGTCCCATCAAAGTGTGAATCTGCTCTACTGATAGAACTGTCATACAACCCTCTCCTTATGAAAGATTGAACTAAACAAACACTGAATCAATATCCTCAGCCGTGTAGCCGACTTCCTCAAAACTCCGGCGAAGCTTCACCCGAGCGTCGTGAACCAACTTATAAACCGCGTTGCGATTGCTTCCGGTCTTCTCCGCGTAGACTTCAACAGGAATCCCGTTCAGCAAACTATGCATGGCACCGCGTTGCTTCTCAGTCAAATTTTCGTCGATGAACTTTCGTAGCATCTTCAATATTGAAATTTTTTCACTGTTGACTTGACCATTTTCCCCCAAAGCCGACATAGGTTCGAACAGCATGTTATTGTCCAAAAGGTCACTCATGGAAACATCTTTGAAACGTTGGCGCCGCATCTGGCCAATCGCAGTCCGCACCGCAATCGTCATCGCCCAAGTTGTAAATTTACTTCGGCCTTGGAATGAGCCGAGCGATTCAAGGATTTTGATTAACGTATCCTGAACAACATCCTCCGCCGAAATCTTGCCACCAGAGTGGCTGCGAAAAGCTGCCTTGACCCCACGCAACAAAATCTCTCTCAGCTCGCCAATCGCTTTGTCGCGAACATGATCGTCCGCCCTCAAACGCTCGATCCAGCGGTCTTGTTCTACAGTAGCCACGCTAACTTCTCCTTTGATTTTAGTCATCCTTAGCCAGACGCACGCTGACGCTTCTGTCGTAGCGACAGAAAGACACCCGGACAACGATTCTCGATAGAAAAAGACGCACAGAAGGGGCTGCACTTACAGCCCCTCCGATGACTTCCATTAACTTCCGTTAAAACGCGGCTAAGACACCCCCTTTCTCCCCAAATAGTTTTCCAAAATGGGCGTAGCCTGAAGCCTTCAAATCCTCGGCGGGAATGAACCGCAGTGAAGCTGAGTTGATACAATACCGCAAACCGGTCGGCGTCGGGCCGTCGTTAAACACATGACCCAGGTGCGAATCGGCGTGCTTCGAACGGACTTCAGTCCGAACGGAGATTAATCCCCGATCCGTTTTCTCGACGATATTGCTGGAGACCAACGGGCGGCTGAACGAAGGCCAACCCGTGCCCGAATCAAACTTGTCCAACGAACTAAAAAGTGGCTCGCCAGAGACAACATCCACGTAAATGCCAGCCGCTTTCTCATCCCAATATTCGTTGCGATAAGGTCGCTCAGTCCCTTCGTGCTGCGTCACGTCGAACTGAGTATCCGTTAAACGCTTCTTCAACTCGGCTTGGTTAGGCTTTGTATAAGAAGCGCTCGCCTTGTCGGCCCAATGAGTCACTTCTCCGGCGTCGCGATCTGTGCGAGTCTTTTTGGCGACCATGTATTTGGCCTCGTCACCCCAGACTTTGGCGATGAATTGATCCCGTCCGGAACCGTAACGATAGCTTTTGTAATTTATCGGATGCGTGTGGTAATAGTCTTGGTGGTATTCTTCGGCGACGTAAAACTTTTCCGCGTCACGAATCGGAGTGACGATCGGTTCGCTGAAACGCTTTGATTCTTCTAGCCGCTGTTTTGAAGCTTGCGCGAGCTGTCGTTGCTCGCCGTTGGCTACAAAAATTGCCGATGTGTACGATTCGCCTCGATCAACAAATTGACCTCCGGCATCGGTTGGATCAATGGTTCGCCAGAAGACTTCCAGCAAGTCATTGAAGTCCACCAAGTTCGCATCGTAAGTAACTTTGACAGATTCAAGATGCCCTGTCTCTTCGGTACAGACTTCTTGGTAAGTTGGATTGGCGGTGTGGCCGCCGGTATAGCCAGATATTACTTCGATGACGCCATCAACTTTTTCGAAATTGGCTTCAACGCACCAGAAACAGCCGCCTGCGAAAATGGCCGTTTCGAGTTGTGCGTCTGCTTGAGGAACTTTTGCGACCGGACGAGAATAACTCCAGCTCGCCGCAGTAGCAATCATCATGGTAACCGCTGCGACGATTGCTATGAGAATGGATTTCGATTTCATTTTGAATCTCCCAGTTGTACGATGTACTGACATGCTTTTTGATGACGCGGATTCTGATTTCTTACCTTGTGAAGCAAAACACAGAGATGAATACGCAAATCTGGGCGGCCTTCACTCCAAAGTGCTGAGATATGTGATTCTTTGTGGTTTGGCAGTGCTCGTTATTTTCTCGGTTTTATTCGTAATATGCGGCCCATTTGAGTACGGGTCCGATAAAACCCGCCCAACGCTCGCCGTGGTCGGGTTGCTGTTGGCAGCAGCGTTAGCGGCGTTTTGGGGGCTTGGCAGCGCGACGAAGGTCCCGGCAAGCCAACGACGAAAGCTTCTATTGATCGTTTTCGCTTTCGCGATCAGCACGCGATTGGTTGCGCTGTTCACTTGTCCGATTCTTGAAATCGACTACTACCGGTATATCTGGGACGGGAAAGTTGCCGCTCAAGGCGTCTCACCTTTTCAATTTTCACCGGCTCAAGTTTTAGAAGCGCGCCCCGGATCGAACAGCCCATTGGAACGGCTTGCGTCACTTTCGATGCGCTCCGAAAGCAATCACACGATTCTCACCCGGGTTCATTATGAGAATTACACCAGTCTCTATCCGCCAGTTAGCCAATTAGTTTTCGCGGCGACGATGAAGTGGTTTCCCGATTCGGCCAGCACCGAGGCTCATGTTTTTGCGATCAAGTTTGCACTGGTTCTGTTTGA
This sequence comes from uncultured Pirellulaceae bacterium, assembly GCA_938003615.1. Classification (GTDB taxonomy): domain Bacteria; phylum Planctomycetota; class Planctomycetia; order Pirellulales; family Pirellulaceae; genus Mariniblastus. Next base: position 13,516 of record CALKXO010000479.1, read on the forward strand.
CGTGGCGACACTGGTGCTGGTTTGCAGGTTGCTGGCTCTGCTCAAGTTTCATCCGGGCTGGTTGATCGCATACGCTTGGAATCCGTTAGTCATCAAGGAAATCGCCAACGGCGGGCATCTTGATTCGATTGCGACTTTTTTTCTGGTTCTGTCTTTGTGGGCAATCGTTCGTTGGACGGTGGCGCGTAGTGCAAAGTCACAATCGTGGTTTGTGGTGACTGGTGCAGCAGCGCTGGGCTGCGGGGTCGGCGCGAAACTTTTTCCAGTCGTTCTGTTTCCTGCATTGGTCGTCGTTGTGGCCAAGCGCAGTTGGTTGAGTGCGAGTTTGTTTTCTGCCGTGTTTGTGGTGGTAAGTTGTTTGGCACTTCTGCCGATGTATCTGCCAAGCGTTACCGGTGCCTCGGTTGTTGCGAGCGAAGGACAATTGAAGAGGACTGAGAGCGGTGGCGCGGCGAGCCAAGATGGTTTGGTAGGATTCTTTTCCAGTTGGAGGATGAACGATCCGGTTTTCTCAACGGTCTATTTGAATTTGAAAAACGACCAACAGGAAATGCATCGTCCATGGTTTGTTGTAACCAGCAGAAATTGGCGAAACCAGTTTGTTCGGCTTTGCCAACGGGCCGGGCTGGGTGGCGAAAACCCAGCGTTTTTCGTGACGAGGTTGCTTACGTTGAGTTTATTCGCGATTTTTTATGCGTGGCAGTTGATGAAGCTGCATAGGGCAGAATTGTCGACCGGAAGCTCGCCAAAGGGCTTGCTTCGCTACCTTACTTGGGTCATGGCTCTGTTCTTGTTGATTCAGCCCACCGTAAACCCGTGGTACTTCGTGTGGGTCGCGCCGTTGGTTTGCTTTTCGAATAATCGCGGTTGGATTATCGCATCGGGGTTGTTGATGCTTTACTACGCGCGGTTCTGGTTTAAGTCGCTTTCGGGAACGTTTGAGTTTGGCGGCTTCCAATTCAGCGGCGTCCAGCTATTTGACCACTGTTTTGTTTTTGTTGAATTCGGATTGATTTGTATCGCTGTGCTTTACTTTTGTTTCTGCGATGGACAAAATGAATGGGAGTTGGACAGTAGTGGTGGTAGTGATTGTTGAACGATTGGCTATCCAAATTGTGCCTCTATGATCTCACAAACCAAAAGTAAAACTAAGGAATTTTTATGAAAACTTTTACTCGCGCGTCTATGGCTTTTTTGTTGGCTGCCTCATGCTTCTGTTTCACAGGTTGCGGTGGCGAGGAGAAGGCGGCGCCATCTGGATCGGCGACATCCGGTTCCAGCGAATCAGGTTCGTCAAGCTCTGCTGATTCAGATTCGTCAAGCTCCGCTGATTCAGGTTCGTCAAGCTCTGCTGATTCAGAGAAGAGCATGGAAAAAGCTGACGGCTCTGGCAGTAAGTAGCCAACGACGAGTTGGCGTGAAGACCTCACCCAGAGGCGGCAAGGCGCGAAGTTTTTCAACTCTGCTCTTTGCACCTTTGCGTGAGACCTGTTTTTGTATGAGAGGGGAAGCGCTGAGAAAGCGCTGAGAAAGCGCTAAGCTTGTCAGCAACGGGAGCCTGGCAATTCGTTCGCTTGCCAAGTGAAGAAACTTCAGCCTCGTTAACCGACCTCTTGGGCGATTAGCTCGCTCCGTTGTTGGAGTCGTGTAGTCGCTGAGCCACCTTTTTGGCGTCTTCGCGAATTTCTTTCGGAACGTAATAGTAAATTCGATCAACCGGCGGAGCAATCACGGCCTTGAGTCGAGGCAGGTATTCTCCGATTGGTTCTACGTCGTGGAGTAGAGCAGTCCCCAGCAACGCTTGCCGCGCGTTCTTGATTTTTTCTGCGTTGCTCGCTCGCTCCAAGTGAGCCAACACTAGCTGGCATCAGGTGCGTAACTCCAAGGCCGTGAGCGAATCGGGTGTGGTCTGCACCGGGATAGGTAAAGTTGCTTACGCCAAGTTGGTGAATTCGCCGTAATCGTTGAACCTCTCGACAATTGACTAAATCGACCAACCATCCATCGCGGCTTCTGTCGAATGCAATGTAGTTGTAGAGAGGATCACGAACTATCGTAGCTGCCCATTTTAGATTCGGGTTTATTTGATTTGTCGAATCTGTTATCAGATTGGCATGTCAGAATCCTCCACGCGTCAACTCGATCCCGATCCCCGCGACCTGAAGATCGCTGAGCAAGCCAAAGTGATTGCTGAG
>CALKXO010000480.1 GCA_938003615.1 uncultured Pirellulaceae bacterium
GTCCCGCTTGCCATAATTTCAGCGTAGTGCAAGCGTCCCGCTTGCCATAATTTCAGCGTAGCGCAAGCGTCCCGCTTGCCACAATTTCAGCGTAGTGCAAGCGTCCCGCTTGCCACAATTTCAGCGTAGCGCAAGCGTCCCGCTTGCCATAATTTTATACAAGCGAGACGCTTGTACTACGAAGCCAACTTACATGCCATGGCGAAATGAAATTCTCAAACAACATTCCGACCGCAAGGCGGATGATCTTTGGCGGGATCTGCGCTCAATTGAGTCGTCGCCCGATCGGACCATCGACGTCGACGGCAAGTCACTGCTCAACTTTTGTAGCAACAACTATCTGAGCCTCGCCAGTCATCCTGAACTCATCACTGCCGCCCAAGCCGCCACACAGAAGTATGGCGCCAGTACGACTGCGTCACATCTGATCGCTGGCCATACAGAGATTCATCAACGCCTAGAAGAAACAATCGCTCATTTCGTTGGCGCCGAAAAAGCAGTTCTGTTCTCCACCGGCTACATGGCCAATCTGGCTGTCCCAACAACATTTCTGGGACGCCATGATCTGCTGGTAGAAGATCGCTTGAACCACGCTTCGATTATTGATGCAGCGAAAATGAGCGACGCGAAGCTCCGCCGCTATCATCATTGCAATGCTGCGGCTGCCGGCAAGATCCTTGCTAAAACTGAATCCGAAAATACAGCCCAGCGAAAAATGCTTGTCACCGATGGCGTATTTAGTATGGACGGCGATCTTGCACCGCTTGATGCGCTACACCAAATATGCAAGGACCACAACGCCGTATTGGTCGTCGATGACGCGCACGGTTTCGGCTTGGTCGGACCATCCGGACGGGGCAGCCTGTCCAGTTTCGATCTCGCACCAAACGGCAACACCATGATGCTTGGCACACTGTCCAAGGCAGTCGGTTCGTTCGGTGCCTTCGTCGCCGGTGATGCCGTTTATATCGATACGCTAATTCAACATGCGCGTCCGTTCATCTACACCACTGCGCTGCCTGCCTCAGTTGCCGCGGCATCCTTGGCAGCGATTGGACTATTTAAGTCCGAGGCGTGGCGACGAGAAAAACTGAACGATAACATTCAGCAGTTTCGGAAATTGGCGAATGCCGCTGGCATTACGACAACCGACTCGACAACGCCCATCCAGCCGATCATCGTTGGCGACAGCGCAGCGGCGCTGGAGATCAGCGCACAACTAAAAGAACAGGGAATCATGGCCATCGCAATTCGGCCTCCCACAGTCCCCGTCGATCAGGCGCGTATTCGCATTACCCTAATGACCAATCACACAGCCGACGACATTGAACAACTAGTCACCGCTCTAGCAGGTGCACTCGCGCCCTAATTCCTAATTCCTAATTCCTAATTCCTAATTCCTAATTCCTAATTCCTAATTCCCTCCTCATGCCCAAACCAAAACTCGTCATCCTTCATGGCTGGGCCGTTCACTCGGCAATCTGGTACACCGTTGAAGAAGATTTGTCCGAACACTTCGAATTGCATCCGATCGACCTGCCCGGCTACGGAAGTCGCCAGAACGAAAACGGCGACATCAACCTTGATCAACTGACAGACGACGTACTGTCACAAGCACCCAAAAATGCTCACTGGATGGGTTGGTCACTAGGAACTATGGTCGCCATGTCGGCCGCTTTACGACAGGCCGATCGAATAAATTCTCTTACACTTTTCAGCCCGACACCTTTGTTCATGCGGGTCGGCGACTGGAAACATGGCATCACCTTGCCCGCACTAGAAAACCTTCAGTCGCGATTCCATAGCGACTACGCCACCGCATTAAAACGTTTTTTGCTGATGCAAGCCGGCACCGATCAAGTTGCACGCAGCAACGCCAAAGCGACTTGGCACCGTTTAACGCAGTCCCCTACCCCAACCAAAGCAACACTCGATGCAGGGCTGGAGATTCTTAAAACAACTGACTTGCGCGGCAGCGTGGGTGACATAAGCATTCCTACCCAAATTATTATTTGTCAGGAAGACCGTGTGATTCCGGCGGCTGCTGGACAAGCACTTCATGAAATGATTTCGCAAAGTACACTGTTGGAGTTGCCTTCGGGTCACGCCCCGATGATCGAAATCCCAAATGCATTCGTTCAAGCAGTCAACGTCGCCCTAAATATCGAAAACTGAAAACTCCTTTGTCCCTTTCGCCTAAACAAATCACCACGCGTTTCAATCACGCAGCGGCAACCTACGATGAGGTTGCCTCGTTGCAGCGCGAGATGGCCAATGCGCTTCTAAGTCGATTCGAGAAAGGCTCGCCCGAAAGCACTCTTCAGATCGCGGACTTGGGCTGTGGCACGGGACATTTGCTTGGACAATTGTCGCAGCGCGGCTTTCTTAAACTGCATGGATTCGATATTGCGTGCAACATGTTGGCAACAGCGCGTTCCAGTATGCCAAACGGTTCAACGAAATTTACTGAAGCAGATTTACAGGCACTGCCGGTAGCTGACGAACATTTTGACGTCCTATTCTCCAACGCCGCGATTCAGTGGTGCGATACGGAACGGGCAGCTGCAGAAATTCATCGCGTCTTGCGTCCGGGAGGTCGTGGATTCATTTCTACCTTCGGCCCCCGAACGCTTCAGCAATGGAGAAGCGTATTTGAATCACACGGGCACAGCAGTGTGCATTCCTTCGAATCGACCTCGCAACTGACAGAAACGTTTGAAAATACAGGGCTAAGACTAAATCAAGTCGAAACTAGACTGAACACTCAGTCGTTTCACAACGTGAAAGATATGTTTGACTCGATCAAAAAACTAGGAGCCAGCAACGCGACTTTCCAACGCAAGCCGATCAGCAAATCTGTGTTCCAGTCCATTCACGCCGAGTTTCAACGGCGACTAACTAGCGCTGGTGTTTTGAAACTAACCTTTGAAGCGATCTCATTTGAAGCCATTCGAAGCTACTCGAAGCCATTCGAAGCTACTCGCTCGTAAGCGGAAGCTTTCTCCTCAATCCTGAGACAAACGGTCTGCTATGTTTCATCTGCGATTTATTGAAACCTTAACGGCGATTCTCGTTGCCGTTGCCTCGTCATTCGGAATGCTTTTTCTTCTGTGTGTTCCTTGTCTTGGGCAAGCGACGGATTTCGACCTGAATCCCATCCGCTACAGCCAAACCGAAGCTCAGGATCCGGTCGCGCAGCTGATTCGTCAAATTGAATTGGGAGAGACATCACTCAAATGGGACGAAAGACACGGTTGGTTGCACACACTATTGAAGCAGCTGTCAGTTCCAGAATCGTCGCAACTATTGGTGTTTTCTAAAACCAGTTTGCAAGCCCGTTACATCACGCCCACCAATCCACGCGCGCTGTACTTTAACGACAATGTCTATATCGGGGTCGTCCCGGGCGCCCCTCAGATTGAAATTGCGGCCGTCGATCCACAGCTCGGCGCAGTTTTCTATGCGCTCAACGCCAAAGTCCAAACTAGCGACGGCGAACTCCCATTGCTTAAAAGAGACAACCACGGCTGTCTAAGTTGCCACGGCACCGGAAAAACGCAACACGTACCCGGATTCCTCATCCGATCAGTATTTCCAAAACCCGATGGGCAACCACGGTTTGAGCTTGGTACGACCACAACGGACGTTTCCACAGACTTTATCAAACGTTTCGGCGGCTGGTACATTACCGGAACCCATGGTGAGATGCGACATCGTGGCAACGTCTTCGCCGATGGAGACTCGGCGGAACTAGATCACGACAGAGGTGCAAACCAAGCGTCTCTACCGTCTAGAATCCGACAGGGAAAGTACATCGCCAATTCCAGTGACCTCGTGGCGATGATCGTGCTGGAACATCAGGCGCAAATGCACAATGCAATCACCAAGGCGTCCTACACATTTCGCAAAGCGATGGCTTCTCAGAAAATCATGAACGAAGCCCTCGAGCGTGACGAGCGTTTCCTTAGCGATTCTACCAAGCGAAGACTTTCGTCTGCGGCAGCCAATGTTGTAGATCACTTGTTGTTCAAAGATGAATTTCAATTGAAATCACCGATCGCTGGCACATCTTCGTTCACTAAGGATTTCCAATCCAATCGAGAAGAAGATTCCCAAGGACGCAGCTTGCGCGAGTTCGATCTGAAAACTCGCCTATTTCGTTACCCTTGCAGCTATTTGATTTACAGCCAATCGTTTGATGCGCTACCGCCGGAGATGTTGGAGCAAATCTACGGGCAACTGTCGAACGTCCTTGCGGGCGAACCGGAAGAGGGATTCGAGCATCTTTCCGCCTCCGATCGGACGGCGATTCTAGAAATTTTGCGAGACACCAAACCAAGTTTCGCCACAATAGCAGGACTTTCCACGATGCCCCAATAATGCAACTCGTCGCCACTATGTATCCACATCCTTCCGGCAGTTATATTGTTCGCATGACTTTTGCACCGCAACACGATTGGGACGATCCCGTTGAGATTCAACGCGGGAAAGAAAAACACGAGATTCGAATGCGATACGTGAACGCGTTCATCAGGCCAAAAGAGAAGTAGGACAATCACTACTCCGTTCCCTGTAGCGTCTTTGACGGAATGTTGGTCAGCTGGAATCGGTTCTGCATAATCGTTTTCCCATTGGCAGTGATCTTCCCTGAAAAATCGAACACCGCGTCCAATTTTTCATCCAGCGTAACCGTCGCCTGCAGCTTGTCCCCCGGACGAGCGAACCCGCGAAAGCGCGACGACTTGATTTTGACCAACACGCCCAACGCGTACTCGTTGAAAAACGGATCGTGGGTATTGTAAACCTCCATCGGATTGTAGCGCGCCGCGATTAGGATGCCGGCCGCTTGCGTCGACATCTCCTGCATCATGGCTCCGGGCAGAATTGGCGCACCGGGGAAATGCCCAGCAATGAAAAACTCTTCCCCCGTCAGTTCGGTTTCCGTCACGACAGTCTGATCGTCAACCGAAACCAACCGATCAATCAACAAATATGGCCGCCGGTGATGCAGATAATCTTCTACGTTTTCGAATTTGTGTTGAAAGTACTGCATCTTGGGATCCATTTCGAACGCTAGAAGTTTAATGTTGGCACGCACGCCAACCCGCGACAAAATGCCAATCATAACGGCAATCTCTCCGGCAACAAATATCCTCAGCAAAACAAGGCTTAACGCTCCATCAGCGGCTACAATTTAATTTTTCTCGTAAGCATCTAACCTCCAGCAGCCATACCGCGATTAATGAAACGCGCGCACCGCCTATTTCTCTTTCTCCCAGTAGCGGTTCTATCTCTGTATGGTAAAGGCGATGTGCCTCCCTCGGATGCGAATCGTCCAGATCCAAAATTGCTCAAACAGTTACTCGACGCAATCAGCAAGACGCTCACGGCAGAAAACCTCTCTCGCCAATCTAAATTTGGCCGGACCGTGTTTCGTCGATTGACGCGAGCCGAATTACAGCACACGCTCAATGACTTGCTATCGATCGACATCGATTTGAGCGAAGTCCTGCCACCAGAAAACAGTTCGAGCGAATTCGATACAATCGCCGAGAAACAGGGCCTATCTGAGATTCACATGCGTGCCTATCTCGCTGCAGCCGACGCGGCAATCGAGCAGTTCCGCCAATCGATGGTGATGTTCGGCAGCAACCTTGGAAATGCAAACTCCCACGATGCGAAAAACTTGCCGATCGTGGTTGCTGGCGGGGACTATGAACACGGCCAGCACATTGCCTACGACCCGCAAGCCAACACGCCGTTGAGCAATCTGTTTGTCTCAATGATGCAGAAGGTGAACTTACCCGTGGAGCGCTTCGGCTCCAGCGACGGATCCATCACTTGGTAGTGTCCCCAAATGGGTACCATACCGCAAACAGAGCACCTACCCCGACGCGTGCGGGATCGATGATTAAGTGGATGAATCGGGATTAACAACTTAGGCTGGGCACTCTCGCCCGTCCAAGGTTGCCGATCTCTGCCACGAATGGCCAAGCTACGACTAAATCAACAGCCCGGTAGCGAGTGGACTCAACCCAGTGTCGAACTAAAACCACGGATGAACTCGGATAATCACGGATGAACAGAGCTCGCTGTACCAAATCGTCAGTGTTCATGCGCGTCTATCGGTGGTCATAAGAAGACCGAGGCGTTACTTTAAACTCGCTCCAACGACCACGCCACGACATGGGTCTCTTCTGAGAAGTGCAGCAATGGTTTCTGCTCGCCCAACTCCAACCCTACCCCGTCGGTCATCGTGTTGGTGTGCACGATCGCCTGAGCGTCTCGCAATCGCCAAGGCTGATGATTGATCTCGCCACGAAAGATTTGTCCTTGGGGGTTGGCTGTGTAAAGGCAGTATCGCGCCGTCAGCCAGTGAACTAGAGTGCCGGGCTTGGCAAAATACCAGTCGCCAACCGGCCGATACTCGCAATGTAGTTCTGCGGGAGCCGCGTTTACGTCAGTGCGAACGCTGTGGTACTGAATCCACTTTCCTAGACAGTGATTGGATGCCTTTTTAAAATCAATATTGGCATCCACATAGTTGAGGTGAAATAGCCATCGAGCTGCCCGGACTGCAATCTTGCTAGTCGCGTCGAGCGAGAAGAACCATACGCCAGGTTTGCCATCGATCGTGACGTAAGTCCGCACGTTGAGTTCTGGGAATCGGGACACCAATGGTAAACTTGGCACCCACCTTGGAGAGACATCCGCCATTCGAAACGGGACAATGCCGATCCATGCCTGCCCATCAAACGTGTCCAGCTTTACGGAATCCGGCAGTAACCCTTGAACAATAGGCGCATCGACTTTGTAGTGCATGAACAGCAAATCGAACCAAGACATACGCATAAAAGGGCCGCGTTTGGGTGCATCCCAGCCACGATCTTCTACGGTGCAATAGGGTTCTTTGCTTGCCATTGGCAAACTCCTTCAATGCCACTACTCGGCAGTCTCGTTTCAGCCATCTCAGCCGTCTCAGCCATCTCAGCCGTCTCTTGTTTTTTTTAAAACCGAAAACCCTTTTCTTTCGCAACAGTCCGCTACCGGTTGGAAGACCAACCGAGTGCCTGAAGCGGCAATAGGCTCAAAAAAAGTTAGAATCCGGTAATAATCCGGGTGAACAAACCTTTTCGCGGAGCTGGCAATGATTTAAAATCGTTTTCAAATGAAGAGGTGAATTTGAGCTATACAAGCGTTTAAATTCGCGAGTTGGGGGTGTGGCGGAACTGGCAGACGCGCTAGATTTAGGATCTAGTGTCCTTACGGACGTGCAGGTTCAATTCCTGTCATCCCCACTAGAGCCGGCCTGATTCATTTCAGGTCGGTTTTTTTCATAGGACGGCCGA
>CALKXO010000481.1 GCA_938003615.1 uncultured Pirellulaceae bacterium
TCCCACAGCGGATGACAATACCGAACTGATCCTCAGCCCCACCATTGGCACGTACTACTCGCGTCCCAAGCCGGATGCTCCTGAGTTTCTCAAGGTCGGCGACAACGTTACGCCGGACACCATCATCTGCCTTGTTGAAGCGATGAAGATGTTTAACGAAATTCCAGCTGGCGTTTCGGGAACCATCGTTGAAATCCTAGTGAAGAATGAACAGGCCGTGCATGTCGACATGCCGTTGTTCCGAATTACAAAAAGCTAAAGAGGCCAACCAGCGCCGAGGCAACTGTCTGAGAAGCAACCGGCCAGTCCGCATTTCGTCTTCACTTTAAAAGTAACACCCGTCTGAGTTCGAATGTATAACCGTATTCTGATAGCTAATCGTGGCGAGATCGCACTTCGCATCATCCGTGCCTGCAAAGAGATGGGGATCGAGACTGTGGCCGTTTACAGTCGTGGCGACAAAGGCAGCGCGTACCTTGACCTAGCCGACGAAGCCTACTGCATCGGTGGCGAACGTTCGAGCGACAGTTATCTGAAGATTGACCGCATCATCAGCGCCGCCGAAATCGGTGGTGCTGAAGCGATTCACCCCGGCTTTGGCTTCCTTAGCGAATCGGCTCACTTCAACGAGGTGTGCCGCGACTGCAACATCGACTTCATTGGGCCCTCTCCGGAAGCCATGCAGATGCTGGGCGACAAAAACACCGCGCGTTCGCTGGCTCGTAAAGCCAAAGTACCCGTGGTGCCGGGCAGCGCGGGCTTAATCACGTCCCCCGAACAGGCAATCGCTGACGGAAAAGAAATCGGTTACCCCGTGTTGGTCAAAGCAACCGCTGGCGGAGGTGGCAAAGGAATGCGCGTCGCCGAAAACGAATCTGATTTAGTCAACGCCGTCGAACAGGCTGCTCAAGAAGCCAAAGCGGCCTTTGGCAACGGTGGCGTGTACCTTGAAAAATTCGTTGATCGCCCTCGCCATGTCGAAGTCCAAATCCTCGCCGATCAACATGGAAACACCGTCCACCTTTGGGAGCGTGATTGCTCAACTCAGCGACGGCATCAAAAATTAATCGAAGAAAGTCCGGCACCGACGCTGCCTGCGAAGGTTCGCAAGGACATTTGCGACGCGGCAGTCCGCATGGTTGAAGCGGCCAACTACCACAACGCGGGCACGGTAGAGTTCATCGTCGACAAAGATCACAATTTTTACTTCATTGAAGTCAACGCCCGGATTCAGGTCGAGCATCCTGTTTCGGAAATGGTGACCGGTATCGACCTGATTCAGCAACAAATCAGAGTTGCCGCTGGCGAAAAATTGGCGTTCACTCAAGATGACATCACGTGCGCAGGCGCGGCGATGGAGTGTCGCATCAACGCTGAAGATCCCGAGAATAACTTTCGACCTTGCCCTGGCTTGATCAAACAGATTCACATTCCCGGCGGCATGGGCGTCAGGTGGGACTCACACGTTCACGCGGGATACACAGTCCCCCCCCACTACGATTCAATGGTTGGAAAGTTGATCGTTCATCGCCCGACACGGGCTCAGGCAATTGCAACGATGATTCGAGCGCTTAAGGAGCTGCGGATCGAAGGCATCAAAACGTCGGCTGATTTTCAAGTCAAAGTACTTGAGAGTCAGGATTTTATCGATTGCAAAGTTGACACGAAGTGGGTGGAGCGGGATTTCTTGGCGTAGTTTCGTCTCACAGGAGCATTGGAACTGATGGCAGTAGCGATCGAAGCCTTCAGCGTAGTCGGGAATCTCTTGGCCATCGAGGATTCCGACCTTCTTTCAAAAGATGACCTCACCGCGATGGCCCCCAACAGCACAGCCTTGAGCGACGCCGATCTCTGGCGTTGCTCGTTCATGGCTGAATCCGATGCCGCAGCGTTTATCGAACGTCTAAACCAGATTGGCTTCGACACAACAGCGGGCCCCAATTCAGACTTCGTGGTCGTGAGCGAATTCGACCTAGAAGTGACGCCCTATTGCGAGTGGTTGGAGGTGGCGAATTATCAGAAGGGTGTGATTGCTTGGAAGGTTGGCTCCAATCCAGAAACCGTGACGGCAAGGCAAGGCTGGAGTCCGGAAAAAGGATCGGGGCTGCAGTTTGGCAATCGGCACCAGATGGACGACCTAGAGTTCGTCCGTCTGGAGGGAAATGTGGAGGTCTTTCGGGACAAATCCTCCGGCGAGTTGGTCTACATCGGTCGCACAGAAACACCAGTTGAGGCCCTGTATGAAACTTCGGCTACGTTTATTCAGAAGAACAGCATTGCGCTGGGGCAATCGCCTGTCCGCGGCAAGTTAAAGGCTGAAATTAGCCAAGCGATCGATGACCTTGGAAAAGTGGTTGCCAACCATCCCAATTTTTGGCGCGCCCACTACTTCATCGGCAAAGGCAATGAAGCGATCGGTGATTCGGACAAGGCTTATCTTGCGTTCAACAACGCCTACAAGATCAACGCCGAGGGCGAATACGTCTGCCGAGGGCTGGCTTCGATCTGTCTCGACACCGACCGAGTGGAAGAGGCGCTGGCTGTATCCATTAAGGAGGCAACTCTATTTCCCGACAACCAAGAAACCTTGGGCAATCTAGCCATTTCTTATTTATTGAATCGGCAGATATCGGCCGCGCGAAAAACGATTGACGCAGCGATTCAATTGAAACCATCCGATGAAGTTAACCAACACGTCAGTGAATTGATTCGCTCTGTCGAAACTGGCGAGCGGCCTTGTCCCAAGACGCTCGGCGAGGCTCATGGTAGAGTCCGGAAACCCAAGCTATCGTTTTGGACTCGGCTGCTGTGGTGGCGTTAGAGCGGCAATAGCTCCTCCAACGCAAGATTTCCACTATCGCTCGATTCCCACTATCGCTCGATTCCCTCAAACAATGTCGATCCGATCCGTACGAGCGTCGCGCCTTCTGCGATCGCCATTTCAAAATCGCCGCTCATCCCCATCGACAATTCTCTCAAAGCGATGTGCGGGCAATCGTCGTTTCTGTGCTTGTCTCGTAACTGCCGCAGCAGCGCGAACTGAGCCCGTGTCTCTG
>CALKXO010000482.1 GCA_938003615.1 uncultured Pirellulaceae bacterium
TGGCAAGCGGGACGCTTGCACTACGCTGAAATTATGGCAAGCGGGACGCTTGCACTACGAGGCGTTGATTCCCAGTTTTGCAAAAAGCTCTTTGTCGTGTTCGACCGAAGCATTGTTACAAGTCAGCAATTGATCGCCATAAAAAACTGAATTTGCGCCCGCCATAAAACATAGCGTTTGCAATTGGTCGTTCATCTCCTCTCGGCCTGCCGACAAACGCACGTAAGACTTAGGCATCGTGATCCGAGCCACTGCAACTATCCGCACAAAATCAAATGGATCAATGTCTTCCAGTTCGCCCAACGGAGTACCGGCGACCTTGACCAGATTGTTGATCGGAACACTTTCCGGATAGGGCTCCAGATTCGCCAGAGCCTCGATCAATCCTACGCGATCGGTTTTCGTTTCCCCCATGCCAACGATTCCGCCGCAGCATACTTTCATGCCGGCGCCTCGCACGTTTTCTAGTGTCTCCAACCGGTCATCGTAAGTTCGCGTCGAAATGATTTCGCCGTAAAACTCGGGCGATGTATCCAGGTTATGGTTGTAGTATTCCAGTCCCGCATCGGCAAGTTGCGCGGCTTGTTCAGGTTTGAGCATGCCGAGTGTGGCACACGTTTCGAGTCCCAATGCCTTCACTGCCGCGATCGCCTTAGAGACCTCTTCAATGTCGGAGTCTTTTGGCGTTCGCCATGCGGCACCCATACAAAAACGTTCTGCTCCGTTTGCTTTGGCTTCGGTAGCGGCGGCCACAATTTTGTCTAGCGGCATCAAACGTTCGGTCTTCAGCCCGGTTTTGTAGCGCGCACTTTGGGGGCAGTATTTGCAGTCTTCGGGGCAAGCACCTGTTTTGATGCTGAGCAGACTACTTAACTGCACCGTGTTAGGTTTGTGGTTGGCACGATGAACGGTTTGCGCTTCGTAGATCAAATCCATCAGCGGCAAATCAAACAGCGCTTGGATCGAATCGCGATCCCATTGTTTGGTTTTGGTAGCTGTCGACTGTTCAGAGGTGGATTGAATCATGATGTAAACCTTTCCTGAAGTGCCTGCACCTCCATCGGCTGCTTTCGCAGGGATTGGAGTGCATCTACCGCTGCTTCGGCAGCTTGAATCGTGGTGATGCAAGGGATGCCGGCTTGTACTGAAGCGGCTCGGATTTTTCCTTCGTCTGTTCGTGCGCCCTTACCGTTGGGCGTGTTGATAATTAAATCAACGGCTTCATTTTTCATGTGGTCGATTAGGTTTGGAGAACCCTCACTCAACTTTTTCACACTTTCGACTGGAATGCCCGCTTCTTCGATAACGCGCGCCGTTCCCGCCGTGGCGATAATCTCGTAACCCATGTCATGCAACTGCCGCGCGACTTGGACGGCGCGGTCTTTATGGGGGCCACGAACGCTGACGAACACGCGTCCGGATTCAGGGATGATTACACCTGCCGCCAGTTGGCTTTTGGCAAACGCGGTTGGGAAATCGGGGCTAATGCCCATGACCTCGCCGGTCGACCTCATCTCGGGGCCCAACACGATATCGACGCCAGCAAATTTTCGAAACGGAAACACGCTTTCCTTGACAGAAACTTGAGCCGGCACCAGTTCTTCGGTGATTCCCTGTTCCTTTAACGACAGGCCGGCCATGACTTTGGCGGCGATTTTGGCCACGGGAACACCGGTTGCCTTGGCGACAAACGGTACCGTCCGGCTTCCGCGCGGATTGACTTCCAGAACATAAACGTTGGTGGCATCGGCCTCTTTTTTGATGGCGAATTGAACGTTCATCAGCCCAACCACGTTCAGGTACTTGGCCATCGCTACGGTGGCGGCACGAATTTCGTCCAGCGTTTCAGGTGCCAAGCTGTACGGTGGAATCGAGCAAGCCGAATCACCCGAGTGAACGCCCGCTTCCTCGATGTGTTCCATGATGCCGGCGATCACGACGTCGGTACCGTCCGCGATGCAGTCGACATCAACTTCAATGGCCTCTTCAAGAAACTTGTCGACCAGTACCGGCTGACCAGCGGAAACGATAAACGCTTCCAATACGAAACGTTCGAACTGAGCCTTGTCGTAACAAATCTCCATCGCGCGCCCGCCAAGTACAAAACTGGGGCGAACGAGGACTGGGTAGCCCACCTGAGCGACGACTTGGCGAGCCTCGTTCATGTTTTGGGCGATACCGTTGGGCGGTTGTTTCAGGTTGAGCGTAGTGAGCAGTTTTTGAAACTGTTCGCGATCTTCAGCGGCGTCGATGGTATCCACGCTGGTGCCAATGATCGGCACACCGGCATCCGCAAGGGCGCGAGCCAAATTCAGCGGAGTCTGGCCGCCGAATTGAACGATGACTCCATCTGGCTGGACGTTGTCACAAATGTTCAGCACATCCTCAACGGTCAACGGTTCGAAGAACAATAGATCGCTGGTGTCGTAGTCTGTCGAAACGGTTTCTGGATTCGAATTGACCATGATCGATTCGATACCCATTTCACGCAGTGCATAACTGGCGTGACAGCAGCAGTAATCGAACTCGATTCCTTGGCCGATTCGGTTGGGGCCACCACCAAGAATCATGATGCGTTTCTTGTCACCTTTGGGCGGAGTTTCGTCTTCGTGTTCGTAGGTCGAATAGAAGTACGGCGTGTAGGCTTCGAATTCAGCGGCACAGGTATCGACCGATTTGAAGGTCGGAATAATCGCGTGCGTTTCTTTGCGTGCCTTGCGGACTTCCATTTCATTAGAGCCCCAAATATGAGCCAACTGGCGATCGGCAAAACCAGCGCGCTTGGCCTTGCGCAACAGAGCTGCTGAAACATCGGCCAGCGTCGTGGCCCGCAGCTGCTCTTCGATTTCGACGATGCCGTGCAGATGAGTCAGGAACCAACGATCGATTTTGGTCAACTCAAACACATCTTCGATCGTCATACCCAACTTAAATGCGTACCGCAAAAACCACGGTCGCGCTGCATTGGGAACGGACAGCTTGGATCGGATCTCATCGCGATCGGGTTGTTCGTCGGTTTCCCAAAGGTCCTTGTTGTCGCAGCCGAAGCCAAAACTGCCAACTTCCAGACCGCGGAGCGCTTTTTGAAAGGACTCTTTGAAGGTCCGGCCGATGGCCATCGTCTCGCCAACGCTTTTCATCTGAGTCGTTAGCGTATCGTCGGCTTCGGGAAACTTCTCAAAAGTGAAACGCGGAAATTTGGTGACGACGTAGTCGATCGTGGGCTCGAAACAGGCCTGGGTTTTCTGTGTGATATCGTTTTTCAATTCCCACAGGCGAAAACCGACCGCCAGTTTCGCCGCGATCTTTGCGATGGGATATCCGGTGGCCTTGGACGCAAGCGCACTCGATCGACTGACGCGCGGATTCATCTCGATGACAATCATCCGGTCGCTGTTGGGATCGATGGAGAATTGAATATTCGATCCACCCGTTTCGACACCAATCTCGCGGATGATGTCGATGCTGGCGTCGCGCATACGTTGGTACTCAGCATCGGAGAGTGTTTGAGCAGGCGCGACGGTAATGGAATCACCCGTGTGAACGCCCATCGGATCAAAGTTTTCGATCGCACAAACGATAATCACGTTGTCGTCCATATCGCGCACGACTTCCATTTCGTACTCTTTCCAACCGATGATGGATTCTTCGATGAGTACTTCAGTGGTAGGTGATTGGTCAAGCCCACGCTGGACGAGTGTATTAAATTCGTCGCGGTTGTAGGCGATTCCGGATCCGCTGCCGCCCATGGTGAAACTGGGGCGAATCAAGGTTGGTAGGCCGACCTCTTCGAGGACCTCGCGTGCTTCGGCGACAGTGTTGACGGTTCGGCCTTGGCAAACGCTCAGACCACATTTTTCCATCGCGATGGCGAATCGCTCACGGTTCTCCGCCTTGTCAATGACGTCTGCTTTAGCGCCAATCATTTCGACGCCGTATTTTTCAAGGACGCCGTTTTTGTCCAAGTCCAACGCAAGGTTGAGCGCCGTTTGACCGCCGAGTGTAGGCAAGACGGCGTCCGGTTTTTCTTTGGCGATAATCTTTTCGACGATCCGCCAGTCGAGCGGTTCAATGTAAGTCCGTTCGGCGGTGCCTGGATCGGTCATGATCGTGGCGGGGTTGGAATTAACCAGCACCACTTCGTACCCTTCTTCGCGAAGAGCCTTACAGGCTTGGGTGCCCGAGTAATCGAATTCGCAGGCTTGGCCGATAACGATGGGACCAGAACCAATCAACAGGATTTTATGAATGTCGTCGCGACGTGGCACTCGGGAGACCTTTAAAAAATGTTTGTCGGAAAGGTACCCTTTGATGAACTTGCCAAATTTCTTCCGATCGGCCTGCTTTTTTTGCTTTCTTTAAGATTTGAAAGCAGCCGGTCGGCCAGAAAACTCGTGAAGGCGAAATTCCACAAGGGTGCAAAATTTCCCAAGGGTACCAACAGCTCGGTACTTCCTTCAAGGTGCTAAAGCCCGATTCGACGAATTCGTCAAGAAACGATTCGTGGCTTCGGTAAAAGAGAACGAGCAGGTTGTCGAAACGAGCCGTTTTTAGCTTAGCCAAGACAAGATTGTTTCGTAGCCGAAGCTGGGCAGAGATTGAAGAACTTGCGCTGAGCCCACCAAAAGTCTTGCGACGCCACGGACTTTGGTTAAAGAATATCGCGACCTGTCGCAAATGGAGTGCGATTGGCGCCGTATGGTCCCGGTTGGACTCGATTGATTGGTTCCAACGTCTTAGGTCAAACTCGAAACGGCCGATAGTAATCGATGACGTATTAATCGATGACGTACGTCTATTTCAACTCAATCGGTCGCTCACCCTCGGGAATGCTTAAGCCATCGAAGCCGCCGTCGAAGGCTGATTGGTCAGCGGCATCGGCTGGGTCGTTCGTCGTGGTTGTGGTCAGCCCTGAATCTTCAGGGTCGAACGGATTAAAGGTCTCGAAGAACTTCTGCGATAACTCGGGGCTGTATTTCGCGTGCTTGAAGATCGTGCTCAGCATGTACTGGCGTTTTCCGATCAAATAGACCTCCGCGTCGGACTTTAATTCTTGTCCGTTGACCGTGAATTCGTAGGTGAACTTGCGACCGGGATAAATTCGAACCTTGACGTTTTCAACGATGTCACTACTGCTGCCGACGACCTGAGCGATGGTGCCTTTGACGGCTCCATCGAGAACTTTCTTAATTTGCTTCTGAGTTTCAGGTTGCTTGTGCAAGTCGTGGTAAGACATCGTGAACACGACTTGCCCGCCATCGGCCGTACATAGCCAAGTCTTCACATGAATGAAGGGCTCATTGGCGACCGGGCGAAAGGTACGTTCGCTCAATCGCGGTTTGGCTGGCATCATGATTTCCGTATTGGAGCCTTCCGCCACGTGCTTAAGCCATTGCCCGTTGGAGGTCTCGGCAACATGGGATGCTGGTTGAGCACCGGTTTGAGGGCTGGCCCGTAGAGTCGCGCACGTCAACGTGATGGTCAAGAAACCGGCAGCGAAGGCAACCAGCAAAGTTGGATGTTTCATCAGTTGTTTTAGCAAGAAATTCATGGCGGAAACCAGATTTGGAATTCAAAGTTGACGAAGTTGAAACAATAGTTCGGAGTTCATATCACGTCTCTTCAGAATCGGCAATTAGCGCTGATGGAGTGATGGAATCCATAAGATAGCTGTTTTGCGGATATTATCGACCGTTTGAGACGTACAGGCAAGTTAGGTGGAGGCTGAGCAAAACTTATGAGGCCTTGCTTCGTGTTTGACAGCTTTTTGGTGCCCGTTTAGTCTTTGGCTTCCAAACTAACTTAATCGAGGTTTTCATTGTCCAATTCCAGCCCCAGCCGCAGCGGTGCATTTGACGCTGCCGTCGACAAACGTGTCGAAAAATTTACTGAAAGCATCAGTTTTGACCGCCGCATGTACAAGCAGGACATTCGTGGCAGCATTGCCCATGCCCAGATGCTGGCGGACCAGAAAATACTGACCGCTGACGAAGCGAAGCAGATCGAAACAACGCTGACCGAAATCAGTGGCGAAATCGAAAGTGGCCAATTCCAATTCCGCCAAGAGTTGGAAGACATCCACATGAATATCGAACAGGTGTTGATCGATCGATTGGGCGATGTGGGCAGAAAATTGCACACCGGTCGCAGCCGCAACGACCAGTGCTCAACCGACGCTCGTTTGTGGGTGCGCGATGCGATTGACCGATTGGATGGTCTATTGGCCGACCTTCAAACCGCCTTTGTCGGTCGCTGTGAGCTGGATGCTGGCGTCATCATTCCCGCTTATACTCATCTGCAACGCGCACAACCTGTGCTCGCGCCGCATTACTGGTTGGCGTACTGCGAAAAATTTCAGCGCGACCGCGATCGGTTGGCTGACTGCCGCCGAAGAGTGAATCTGTGTTCTCTGGGGACTGCCGCACTTGCTGGGACGACGTTGCCGATCGACCGTGAAAACTCGGCAAAACGCTTAGGCTTTGAAGGCTTGGTCGCCAACAGTTTGGACTCATCGAGCGACCGGGACTATTTACTGGAGACCGTCTTTTGCCTATCGACGATTGCGATCCATTTGAGCGGTTGGGCAGAAGAGTGGATTTTGTGGTCGACCGTCGAGTTCGATTTTATCGATTTGCCGCACGAGTTCTGTACGGGATCGTCGATCATGCCTCAAAAGATCAACCCGGACGTGCTGGAGTTGACGCGCGGAAAAACGGCGCGTGTCGTCGGCAGCCTGCAGACGTTGCTAATGCTAACCAAGGGCCTGCCGTTAGCCTACAACCGCGATTTGCAAGAAGACAAACCGCCGCTGTTTGATGCGGTTGATACGGTCGAGAGCTGTTTGGAAGTGGCGGCGCCGTTGGTTGAAGGAGCACGATTGAAGCTGGATTCGATCGCCGGTCGTCTGGATCGCGGGTTCCTCGATGCCACCACACTAATGGAGTACTTGATCAAGCGTGGCCTGCCCCAACGCACGGCTCACCATCTGATTGGGGGGCTTGTGAAGCTTGCAACCGAAAAATCCGTCACCCTATCGCAGCTGGCATTGGAAGATTTCCAGTCTTTTGATTCGTCTTTGGACGAGTCTGTTTATGATGTGCTGGGAGTGGATAAAGCGGTCGAAGCGTTCCAAAGCGTCGGTTCCACCTCGCCGCCGATGGTCGCCAGCCAAGTGGAGCTGTGGAAGAAACGGCTTCAGGCTTAGGACAAAGAGGCTCTGCATGCCATCTGAGCCCCTAGCGATTGGTTTTACAGACTGTTTATTCCGGTTGTAGCGACAGAAATTGGCGAATTGCCAATTACAATCGTTCCTACACACCCAACCCTGATGCCATCGCTCCGATCAAGACGATTCTCCTACGGCCATGCTAATGATTTGCTCCAACGTGAAATTTCGATTCGCCATCACCATGTTGATGAGGTTTGCGATCGCAGTCGTCGCCCTGATCGCAGTTTTCGCCCTGATCGCGGCAAATCAAACGACCCACGGAGCAATCCAGCGTGATCTGTTTGAGGTCACCAAGGTGGATAACTCAACCTCACTGGGGAGTGCCGTCGAAGCACCAGAAGTGAACACGGCAGATAAAATTTTTCAACTGACGCCGGATAACGAGAGGTCAAATGTTGGCCTAGTTGTTCGTTCGGTTCGTCGCCAGAATCCACAGTCGCCAGCTGAACTGGCCCGGGCGCTCTCTACGTTGATCGATGTGGAAGCATGGGCTGATGCCAAGGTCTACTTAGACCAGTTGTCCAAAGTGGTGATGAATGACAAAGAGCTATACGATCTGTATAAGATTCGCGGTGCTGAGTTCTTCTACATTCTGCACTCGGTTGAGCAATTGTCTCCCGATAGCCAACGCTTGGCCAAACGTGTTTTGGGAGCGGCAAAAAATTACGCAACTTCTGACGCGCGGATTCGCCTCTTAGTCAAAACGTTAGCTGATCCGGATATCCATGTTCGCAGCGACGCCTTTCGAAAAATTAAACAAGTCGGCCCCTCCGCGTATGCGGCGATGCTCGAAGTGTTTGGTGATGCGGCACAGTCCGATTTGTGGCCTGGCGTCCGAGGAGCCGTTCGTCGGCTTGGTGATGATGCGACGGATATACTTGTCGCGGGGGCTACCTGCGGCAATCGCCAAATTGAGGTGGAGTCGTATTACGGATTGGCCAATTTGGGCACGACCGAAGCGATCGACTTGATCAGCTTCCTGTATCTGTCACCCAAAACTCCTCAAAATGTAAAAACGTTCGCCGAACAACGTTTGAAAAAGTACTTTGGAGGTCCCATTGATCGGGCCTCATTAATCGGCAACCTGAACCGCAAAGCAAATCAGAACCTGCGAGGGAAGCGGAAGAATATTAGCTCGCAAGCCAAAGTCAGTGCTTGGCAATATCAAGCTGCCAGTAACAAATTTAAGTCCAATCGCGTTTCTTTGGTTGTCGCCAGTCGTATTCGTGCGGCAAGCATGGCTCAGCTATTGGTCGAAATAGATCCTGTCAATCATCAGAACCGCGAGCTGTTTTTGTTGGCGTCTATCGAGTCGGCAAAAAAACAGGCTGGTCCTGACACGCCGATCGACGCCAAAGCAGTTCTAAAACAGCTGGGAAATCCGCGAGCATCGGAACTCAATCGGTTGCTGACAGAAGCGCTCGAACGAGAAATCATTCCCGCATCGATCGGGATTTGCGAATTGTTGAAAGCGCTAAACGATGCCACCGTGTTGTACTCTGACAAAGGCGGTAATAGCCCGTTGGTCAAAGCTGTTTTGTCGGGCGAGCGGTATTTGCAATTTGCGGCGTTGGACGCGATTGCGGCGCTTGATCCAACGACCGCTTATCCGGGCAGCTCTTATGTCGTTGACCTAGCGGCGTTTATTGGCAAGACAGTTGGACAGCAGCAGGTGCTGGTAGGACACTACGGAAGTAGTGATTCACGGACCTTTGAAGGAATTGTCTCCGCGGCTGGAGTCAAAGTTGAATCCGTGCGAAACGGGCTGGAATTCTACAATGCGGCCACCGGTAGTCCCGATTGGAAGCTGTTGCTGTTAACCGACAACATGTTGCGTCCTCGTTTTGGTCAGGTGATCCAGCAACTGCGGGCAGATTGGCGAACGCGTTACTTGCCGATTGGCGTCGTGGTAAGCAACGAGAAAAATCGTCTGATCGTCCAGCGTTTAGCTCAGTCAGATCCTCTGATCCGGATCATTGACCTCAACTTTGATACGCAGATTGTCAATTCTCAGTTAGCATTCTTTGAAGACTTAAGTGCTTCTTGGGAGCTGACAGACTCCAGCCGAGTGATTCACGCGGCGGTCGCGACACAGTGGCTGGTCAAACTTGCCAATGATCGGCAGCGGTATGGATTTTACAATCTGCGAAAACACGAGGATTCGGTTTACCGGATGCTGTACGTCGCTGGCAAGACGCGTCAGGCGATGGGCATTGCCGCGAAACTTGGTACAGCTCGTGCCCAGCGTGAACTGGTGAATTACGCCAGCCAAAATGGTCAAGACTTGGACAGCCGGCAAGCGGCCGTGGAAGGGTTCGCTGCCGCCGTAAAGGAGTTCGGCGTCTTGCTGACCACCGACGAGATACGCTTGCAGTATCGCCGCTACAACAGTAGCGTTACTCAAAGCAAAGAAGTTCAGGCTGTCTTTGGATCAATGCTCGACACGATCGAGAAGAAGACAACGCACATGGCGAAGGCCGATCAGCAATAAGTTGAGGGTTACCGACAACGCGAGATTGAACACGCGAATGTAGCCGATCTCGCCAGAGATTGGACGTCTGCAATAGATTCAATTCCATCTCTTGCGAGATCGGCTACGAAGTCGTGATAGCGTTCTAAAACAGCTTGAAATCTTCGGCATGGATTCTGCCCGCTTGATGGGCCAAAACGGCGTTGGCAAGCTCGATCGCCATTCGCGATTCCAATGCTACGCCAGCGCGGATCGCAACGCACGGGTCATGCCGGCCTTTGTCCAATTGGAAATCGATTTCCGACAGATCCTTGCGAACAGATTGCTGAGCTTTCGTGATCGTCGAGGTGGGTTTGAAAGACACGCGTGCCACCAATGGGCTGCCAGTGGTCATACCGCCCAGCATTCCACCATGGTGGTTGCTCTGATAGCCAGTGCTGCGGATTGGATCGTTGTTCTCACTGCCCAGTCGCGTCACCACTTCGTGGCCCGAACCGACTTCCACGGCGCGTACGGCTTGTAGACCGCCAAGTGATCCCATCAGCCGCAATTTCAAGCTGTTGTACAGCGGTTCTCCAGCAAGTGCGGGAACATTGACTGCAACTACCTCGACCACTCCGCCCAACGAATCGCCTTGCTTGCGCGTCTCCATGATCAATTTCGCGGCTGCCGAGGCGAATTCAGGATCGACCGTATAAATCTCAGCGTCTGCAAGTTGTTTTTCTAGCGCATCGACTTCGGCCGCGTTGACGGTCGCCGATTTAAACTTGTCCGAGAGCGTTGTTGTCGCTTTCAGATTTCCGACGTGCACAATATTGCTGATGAAGCGTGTGTTAAACGCACCACCCAAGAACGCTCGCGCGATCGAGCCGCCAACGACATCAGTGATGACGCTGCGGTAACTGGAACGACCACCGCCTCGGTAATCGACAAAGCCTTTTGATTTGTGATGCTTGACTAAATCTGTATGGCCGGGCCGAACTTCGCCTTTGTCACCGGAGAACTGTTTGTAATGACCGCTTTTTGATGACGCGGACGCCACAAACGCTGCGATCGGTTCACCAGTCGAATAGCCAACGGAGTAGGTCGGCACGCGCGTCGCGTCGTCGCCAATGATTTCGATTTCTGGGCCCTGCAGCATGCCCTCATGATTGGTATCGTCAAAAACGCCAGCTGTCAGGACGACACGATCTGCTTCGTTACGTGGCGTGCCATGTTTGTTGGAACCGGGGCGTCGACGGTTGAGAAAGTGCTGAATCTGCTGGCGGTCGATTTTAACGCCTGCTGGACAGCCAAAAACGATCGTGGAAACACCTGGACCATGGGATTCTCCGGCTCCCGCGACGCCAAAAATTGGACCACCCAAAATTTCCATTCGATTACCTGCTTGGCCTGCATGACTGAATCTACGTATTACAGCACACCATTCTAGTTGCTGGTGAGCAAATTGACGATCCTAACGACTGGAAGTTGTTGATGGGTCCGAATTCCGCCGACACGGAATTCGGGCGACCCACCCTACCTTGAATCGTCAATGTTAAGCGCAGGGTGGGGCAAGCGACATCGTCGCGACGACCCACCAACTACATGCCAGCCTTTACGCAAAAAATCCAACCGCGTTGCGGAAGACGACCATGCCTTGGCCTTCGTCTCCTTGCGGCTCGCGCGTCCAGCGCGGGTGGTGCGTTGGATCAATGAAACGCTCCGGATGCGGCATCAAGCCAAAGATCCGCCCTGAGTCGCTGCACACGCCGGCAATGTTTGCGCTCGAGCCGTTGGGATTGTCGGGGAACGCCAGATCCGCTCCGTTGCTGCCATCGGGGCGGCAATACGTCAAGGCCAGTTGGCTGTTGGACTTCAGGGAATCGATGATCGACTGGTCACGGGCGACAAATTTTCCTTCCGCGTGAGCGATTGGTAAATACATCTGCTCGACGCCTTTGAGGAAGACACACTTGTCAGAATCGGCCTTGAGATTGACCCAAGTATCGATGAACCGGCCGTGGTTATTCCATGTCAATGTCGCGGAGAGTCCCGCGTCGTCGCCGGGCAGAAGAAAGCCCGTTTTAATCAGAATTTGGAACCCGTTGCAAATCCCCAACACGAGCTTGCCTGCATCGTGGAATTCACCAATCGCATCGGCTAGTTTTGACTGCATCTGAGATGCAAGGACACGTCCGGCTCCAATGTCGTCGCCGTAGCTGAACCCGCCGGGCAGACACAGAATCTGGCTTTTTTCCAGAACCGAAGCGTCTTCCAGCAACTGGTTAATGTGAACGAACGTTGCTTCAGCGCCCGCTTTTTCGAAAGCGTATCCCGTTTCCTGATCACAGTTGGTGCCAGGTGCGCGGAGGATAAGAACTTTTGGTTTACTCATGGTTGGATGACTTACGAAAAATGTTGGACAGATCTACTTGGAGCAAGCAGCTCTCACAAATACGGGTGGCTGTTGCCGCTTGCGGTTCAACTGGCTGGTATGTTCCCGCACTATCAAGCTGCAAAACAGTCAAACTTGAATTTTCAGGATCAACGATGATGTACCAGTTGACCGAGTATTGCTGATATAGCTCTCGTTTTACCGAAAGATCACGTTCACGCGTACCGGCAGATAGTACTTCAACAACCAATGCGGGCGGCTCAACAATGTGTTTTTTGGGAGGACCACCACAGACGACTGATAGGTCTGGGCGGACTACGGTATCCTTGGAGACAATCCAGTCGGTTTCGGCAAGTGTTGAAGCATTGCAATCGGCCGACACAACGGCATTTTCAATCGCGGTCGCCATGCGCACCAATAGTGCACCGTGCTCGGCGAAAGGACTTGGTGACATCGAGACAGCTGTGCCGTTCCACAGCTCCCACTCGCCTTCCCAGAGAGCGTAGTCGTTCACGTCGTAACTCGGCGTATATTTTGGGGCGGAGCTCATAGGCATTCTCGCGATGGGTGACAAATCCAATTGTAATCGGTCTGAGTGTTTAAACCAACCGACGCTCACGATGTGATCAGGCAGCAGCTTAACTCCAATCCAGCGGACTCTGCCAAGCTTCTTTCAGCTCACCCACAGGGCTGTTGATCAACATGGTTTCTCCAGAACGGACAACGACGCTTTCTCCGTCAGTGACCGTTCCGATCTTGGCCAACGCAATATCTGCAAAAAGCGCTTCAAACGCAGCTTGGTTCATGGACTCGACCTCGACCGCAAAACGCGTATTGGATTCCGAGAACAATCTGGCCAAGTCCGCATTGGCTCCGTCGGTCCCGCTGACATCGATCGCGCTAACATCGGCTTCCACGCCTAGGCCACCAGCAAATGCCATCTCGGCGATTGCGACGGCTAGGCCACCTTCGCTTAAGTCATGGCAGCTACGAATTAAACCGCTAGAGATTGCGTCAAACACAGCATTGAAGGTCGATTTGGAAACGGCCGTGTCAACCGTTGGCACATGTCCGCCGTTGTTGCCTGAGACCAAACCCCAATGCGAACCGCCCAAATGATTGCCCGTGATACCGATCTGATAGATCAGGTTTCCGGATGACTTCAAATCCATCGTTACACAATTCGCAACGTCGGGGACTTGGCCCATCGCGCTGATCAACAACGTGGCAGGAATGGAAATCGTCTGTCGGTTGCCGGTATCATCGGTGTAGCTAAATTCGTTGTGCAAACTGTCTTTGCCGCTGATAAACGGCGTTTGCAAATCGATCGACAAATCATGGCAAGCGTTAGCCGCACGCACTAACGAACCGAGTGTTTCGGGACGATCGGTGTATCCCCAGCAGAAATTGTCCAGCAGCGCGATCTGGTTCGGGTCGGCTCCAACGG
Source organism: uncultured Pirellulaceae bacterium (assembly GCA_938003615.1). Classification (GTDB taxonomy): domain Bacteria; phylum Planctomycetota; class Planctomycetia; order Pirellulales; family Pirellulaceae; genus Mariniblastus. The sequence goes on from CALKXO010000482.1 coordinate 13,523, forward strand.
CCACGCAGTTTCTCAGCGCTTCATCGATGGCACTGGCCGCCATGTGGTAGGTATCCAGCTCTCCAAAATGTGGATTCATTCCGCAGGAAATTGCCAGTCCGCGCCGTGAATCGAGCACCGGCCGCACGACCGCTGCATCGCCCGGCCCATCGTTTTGAACGCCAACGAGCGGTTTGATCACGCTGCCGCCTTGCACTTCATGGTCATACTGGCGAATGATCCAGTGTTTGGATACCACGTTCAGCGACCCCAAGATCGATTTTAACTGGCCGTCGTAGTCCTGCGTGCCATCGACCGAAACCTCTGTCGGCACGGCCGGTGTGTAAGACGCTTCGCGAATGACTGGTGGGCGCCCGTCGTGCAGAAACGCCATCGACATTTCGCCAACAACTTCTTCGCCGTACTTGAGCGTTAGATTTCCTGTCGGCGTGAAACGGCCAAGCACGGTCGCCTCAACAGATTCGTCGCAGCAGAGCTTCTCAAACGCAGGCCAGTTTTTTTCTGGAACGGAGAACACCATGCGCTCTTGCGCTTCGGAAATCCAAATCTCAGTATAGGAAAGTCCCTCGTACTTCAGCGGCACTTTGTCCAGCCAGACTTCCGCGCCGAGTTCTTCTCCCATTTCGCCAACGGCGCTTGAGTACCCGCCGGCACCACAATCGGTGACTGCCGTGTACAGACCAAGATCACGGGCTTTTAACATTACATCCATCACCATTTTTTCGGTGATTGCGTTTCCAATCTGGACAGCGCCACCGGAAGTGATGTCACTGGATTCGGTCAACTCGGCCGAACTGAAAGTGGCACCATGGATTCCATCGCGCCCCGTTTTTCCACCGATCGAAACGATCAGGTCGTTCGGCTCGGGGGCTTTGAAAGACATTTCTTGCGGCAGGATGCCGACGTTTCCGCAAAAGACCAGCGGGTTGCCGACGTAGCGTGGATCGAAATACACGGCTCCATTGACGGTCGGGATCCCCATTCGATTGCCGTAGTCACGTACTCCGGAGACTACGCCTTTGACAATCTGACGGGGGTGCATGACACCTGGTGGAAGCTCTTCGAACGGTGTTTCCGGTGGAGCGAAACAAAAAACGTCGGTGTTACAGACCGGTTTGGCGCCCATACCAGTGCCCAATGTGTCGCGGATCACGCCGCCGATTCCCGTGTTGGCTCCACCGTAAGGCTCCAGCGCCGAAGGACGGTTGTGCGTTTCGACTTTAAAGGCGACGTTGTTTTTTTCGTCGAACCGCACGATGCCCGCATTGTCTTTAAACACGCTCACGCACCAATCGTCGTCGCCAAGATCGGCTCGGATCTGCATCGTGGCGGCGAAGATGGTTTCCTTGAGCATGTTGTCGAATTGGCGAGTGCCATTTTCGTCGGTGTAGGAAATTCGACCGGCCAGTGTTTTGTGACTGCAGTGCTCGGACCACGTTTGCGCAATCGTTTCGAGTTCAATATCCGTCGCGTCGCGTTCCAGCGTTTTGAAATGAGCTTGGATGGTCTGCATCTCGACCAAGCTTAACGAAAGCTGCCAGTCTTTGCTCAGCCCTGAGAGTTCATCGTCGTTAGACGTGCGGATGGGGACAATTTGCTTGTTGAACTCGTATTCGCGCCCCAACTGCAGATCGTCCACTTTCAACGCTCCTCTGACGATCGTTTCAATCGACTCGTTGCACAACAGTTTGTCGCAGAGCAGCTTCAACTGGTTATCCGAGAGAGCAGAGATCCAGTATTTGCGAACGGTGGCAATGGCGTCTACGGCGTATCCCAATTGGCGAACGGCCAGCAATGCACTTTCGGCTTCTGCGTCGGTGACGCCTGGAAGCGGCATGACGTTGATCAGCGTCGATGTTCCTGCGGGTGCCGTATCAAAGACGCTGTCGCCATTTTTCGCGATGACTGTGTATTGGACGACCGGTTCGGCGAGGAATTGGTTGCCGATGGCTTGGACGTCTACGGCCGAAAGGTCGCCTTGGACGAGGAAAGATCGGACGGCCGTGATTTTCAGAGAGGTTGGCAAGCCGAAGTCGGGTGCATCGGCGAGGACTTCTTCGGCGATTCGATCGGGGAAGCCATCGCTGGTCAGAATATCGATTTGCCAGATATTAGAGGCTGAGCTGGATGAATCAGAACCATTTGTGGGAGAAGCAACAGTTGTATTTGACACACCAAGAGTCCGGTTAAGTCGTCGATATGCCAATCGAAGCGCGTTTTGATTGGCCAGAAATCCGCATATTCTATCGTTCTGAGGTCAAAGTTGAATGGGAAATCTGGAGAGGCGTGGGGAATGCCACCTTTCCTTCGGGAGGATCGGAAGCTCGCCGACAGGGAGGGCTGAACACTGCAGCAATTAGCTCAGCCGCAAAAAACAAAAAAAATCGCAAGAATGATGCTCACAATTTTTTTGCGTCTTCTGTGTTTCTTTGCGGCCACCAATTCAACCAGACGTGTAAGTGAAGGCTACCGGTTACCAGTTGAATTCCCGAAAATAAGCGTCCCACAATTTTTCAGCATACTGCAGCGCATACGTCTCCGCAAACTCCTCACCGCGAGCCGAGCCAATTTGAGATTTTGTGGTCATTCGGTCGTGGTGATGTCCTAGTTCATGAAGCAAAATATGCATCAATTGGAATCCCTTGATCGACGCATCGTCGAAATGACACCATGTGCCTTCTGGATCGTCGTCGACCGATTCACGTTCCACGCCCAAGCGATCAAGAATCTCGACGTGATCGTTCACGAAAGTCGTGTCCCAATCAATGGTGTATTCCCGTTCCCAAGCGCATACGGCGACAACACCATCCCAGTGCCAACCCATCGCATCACCACCCTCGTCGAGGATGACAGCGTCCAGCCCAACGGACAGCTTGTCCCAGTCAGGCAGTATTCCAATAAATCGTTTCACATCAGCGATCGTCAGATAGTGTTTGTACCCGTCGCCGGGTCGCAAGCGATCAATAACCGTTTCAGTTTGGCGGACTTGCGAGTAATGGCAGGAAAGCTCAGTTCGGTTCTTACGTGTAACCTTGCCATCGCGCACCTTCGTTCCAGTCTTCCGTTGTGAACGTTTCATAGGGTTCGATCTTTAGATTGTCATCTGGGGTTTCTGGTGGGCTGATGACGACGCTTGGCTTCTCAATTTTGAGGCTTGTGCTAATACGTACGGGTTCCATTGACGATCCACAGCTTCGAACCATTTCGGGTAAGCCCTATTGAGTATTTGTTGCTGGGAGAGAACCAAGCCAATTCATCATCTTTCAGCTTGGTGTTGTGAACACGATGCCGTTTCAAAAAATCGTATTTCGGGCGTAACGTAATGTGGTCTGGCGGGATTCTAGTGCCTGATGTGCCACAATTGGATCAATCGTTCAAAAATTCCACCGTGAAGCTCTCGATACATGTCACCGCTTATCGTCAGGCTCTTGCCTTTCTGTACGGCATTTTGACACACCGTTTTGAATTCTTCTATTTGGGAATGACTGCTGTGCAATGTTCCTAGTTTATCAAGTTCCGCTTCCAAAGTTGATAACTGTTCAGCTGAAATCAAAATTCTAGGACTGGTGTATCGCAACAGTGAAATCTGCCGGAGCAAAATGAACCCTGATGATTCGCGTCGACAGTTGCGAAAAATCAGCTCGTAAAAGCGTTGATCAAGATAGATCGCCTTGTCTTTCGCATGGTCGCTAAGCAAGATTGAATAGCAGACTAAAAACGCCATAGTTTAAAAAAGCCCGATAACGAATTGCGATCTATTTGGATGTCACTGAGACAACATTGCAAGCTGTAACGTATTCGATTCGCGTCTAATGTGTGATTACACGTAACAATCCAATTGCCACCATCACACCTAGGGAAAGCGCTGTAAAGCTTGCCAACACAAAAACAGGCGTTCTGAGATCGGGGCCAAGCATTTGTCCTAGCATTTACTACTTCCCAAAATCCGTTTCCATCTCGGCAACCTTACCTAATCGTCGCGCGTGTCGCCCGCCCTCGAATTCCGTGTTCAGCCAAAGCTTGATGATCGACCGCAATTGATCGTCATCAAAATTGTCGCCCGGCAAACACAGCACGTTTGCGTCGTTGTGCAAACGACTGAATTTGGCCGAATTCTCGTCGGGGCATAACGCCGCCCGGATGCCTTTGACTTTATTGGCCGCGATCGACATGCCGATTCCGGTTCCGCACACTAGAATGCCCATCTGAGAATCGCCATTGGCGACCGATTGGGCAACCAATTTGGCGATGTCGGGGTAGTCACACGATTCCTCAGTCATCGTGCCAAGGTCATCGACCTCATGCCCGCATGCGGAAATCGATTCGCCGATGATTTTCCGTTGATGAAGACCGCGATGGTCGCTGCCGGTTGAAATTTTCATGAGGTGCGTTTTTTGAATTCTTGGAAATCAAAGGCCTGTGTCCACTGTTCCAGACACTGCTGGATTTGCTGGGCACATGTCTGGTAGACCGAAACGGGACTGCCAATTGGATCGGCAATGTCGCCACCATCAGGACGCAAGGTCCTGACTGTGCTCTCCAGTTCCGGCCACTGAGATACAATCGCTTGGCGATGACCATTGGTCAAGGTAAAAATCACATCAGAACATTTTGTCAAGCGCTGCGTCACGGGCTGGCTGACGTGGGACGAAATGTCGACGCCCATCTGCCGCATTACTTCCACGGATTGCCCCGCTGCCGGAGCACCGGGCAGCGCGGCTATTCCCGCTGACAAAATCGTTACACCGTGAGAACCAATCTCATCCAAGCCGCATCCCAAGTGTTTGGCGAACTGCAGCTTCATGATGCCTTCAGCCATCGGGCTACGGCAAGTGTTGCCGGTACAAACCACCAACGCCACGAAATCAGTCAATTCACGAATGGCAGATTCCTTAACAACACCCGCGCGGAGAATGGTGACCTTGTCGTTGACTCTGACCACGGTCGAAGGGCCCTGATACCGTGTCGGGCCTCCTTCAATTACCAAATCCACATCCCCGTCCAACTGATCTAGTACCTCTTGGCCATTGAGGGCAGGAGACTGACCGGATCGATTCGCGCTGGTCAATACGATTGGGCCAGCGCAAAGACGTAGAATTGCCAAAGCCAGTTCATCGTCGGGAACTCGTAAACCAATCGTCCCTTTGGGGACCGTTGACTGAACGACTGCGGCGTCCAATTGGTGGATGACACTTTGCGGGTGATCGTCCATCACGAGAGTCACCGGGCCAGGCCAGCAGCGTCTGGCCAGCCGTTTCGCCGTTGGCGTCATGTTTGGGATGTAGTCCAGCGCCTCTTCATAGCTTTTTACTGCGAGCGCGAACGGCTTCTCAGGATCCCGGCCTTTAATCTCCCACAATCGTTCAACGGCAGCGGGCTGGAGGGCGCTGGCGGCAAGTCCGTAGACAGTTTCCGTTTGGAAAGCGATAATTTTCCCAGAAGATAAAGCCTCGACCGCTCGGTGGACCACATCGCGCACGTCTTCAGTCTGATTTAGATCAATGAAACCGGTTGACATTAAGTTAGCTGCTGGAAGAAGATGCGGCGGTAAGAGATTAATATATCAACGCTGGTAACCCTTGGTCAAGTCATTGGATTTTGGGAAGCGCGGCAATCAACATTCGACACCCCCCCCCAACGCAACACAAACCGACGGACTGTGGTCAATTGTTATGCCTCCTGCTTCTCAAGATATCCATCGAGGTGTGCTGACGCGTCGGCAGGTTTTGGCGATAGCGTTGAGTCTGCCGGTGGCGGGACTGGGAGGCTGTCTAAAGCGGAGCCAGCAAGGCAGGCCAGCTTTAGTCTGGGGGCGAAAAGGGCTCGACGACGGGCGGTTCATTAAACCGCGCGGAATTGCAATCAACGACGCAGACGAGATCTTTATCGTCGACAAAACCAGCCGTATTCAGGTGTTCGATCGCGACGGCCAGTTCATTCGCAACTGGCGGACGCCGGCCTGCGCCAATGGAAAACCTTGCGGTCTTTCGATCAGCCATGATGGATTGCTGATCGTGCCGGACACACATTATTTTCGCGTCCTGTTTTACACGTACGATGGAGAAATGGTCGAAGCGCGCACCATCGGTGGTAGCAACGGGCGTGGGCCGGGCGAGTTTGGTTTTCTAACCGACGTGGTTCAGGATTCCAAAAACAACTTCTACGTGACCGAGTATGGTGATTATGACCGGATCCAGAAATTTGACACCGAAGGGAATTTTATCTGTCAGTGGGGTAGCCATGGTACGCTGCCCGGCGAGTTTCTGCGGCCGCAAGGATTATTCATCGATGGCGACGATCAGCTGTGGATTGCAGACGCATCGAACCACCGTGTTCAAATCTACGATCTGACTAAAGCAACGCCGACATTCGTTCGTCAGTTTGGCGGCGATGGTTCAGCTCCCGGCCAACTGCGTTATCCCTACACCATCGAAATGGACCGCCGAGGGTTTGTGCACGTTTGCGAACTGGGCAACCACCGCATCCAGAAATTCACCTCCGACGGCAAAAGTGTTTCAATGCTTGGCGGCGCCGGACGCGGCCCCGGTCAGTTTCATCAACCATGGGGGTTTGCGTTTGATTCGACCGGCGCGATGCACGTGATCGATTCGTATAACCATCGGGTACAGCGGTTTGAAAATACCTAGCACAATCAATACGTAGCACAAGCGTCCCGCTTGTGTTGCCTGAGATCGTCAGTTGCAAGCGAGACGCTTGCACTACAGTTGTACGAGATCGTGACTGGCAAGCGGGACGCTTGCACTACGGTTGACGTTGAAAGTCATAAATCGGTCCCATTTTCAAGATCCCTGTCAGTTCATCGAGCGCCGTGCGGCCCTCATCCAACAACGCAGGGTCACCCAGTTCGTCCGGTGCAAGCTGCGCGCGGTAGTGTTGCTTGGCCCACACTTCCAACCTGTCGCACATTGCTCCATCAAGCAAGCCGGCTCCACCCAATGACTCCTCTTGGCTCTCATTAAGGACGACTCGCAATCGCAAACATGCCGGTCCGCCACCGTTTCGCATGCTCTGCCGCAAGTCTATGAAATGGGCCGACGCGATCGGATTATCAGCTTCCAAACAGTCGTCCACCCAACGTTTGGCTGACGGATTCTCTGACACATCAATCGGCAGGATCAGGCTCATTTGCCCGTCCTTCAGCGATACTAATTGGGAATTGAACAGATACGATTTCACCGCATCGACCAAAGATACCTGCTCTTTTGCTACTTTCAGGAACACGGGCTCAATTTCGATTTGATGACATGCCGCCCTAACCGCTTCGATTGCTTTTTCAGTTTCTTCAAACGCTTGTTCGTGGTAGAGAAGCACTCGCCCGTTTGTCACCGAGACCACATCGTTGTGAAAGGCGCCCGCATCTATCGCAGCGCGGCTTTGCTGAATGAAAACCACGCGATGCGGGTCCAGTAAATGTTGTCTGGCGATAGCCTCTGATGCTTCCAACGATTGCCGCGCCTCGAAGTGACTCTTGTTGTCTTGCCGCTCAAACGCTGACTGACCGTATACAAACAGCTGTACCCCCGGCTGACTGTGGGATGCCGACAGCCGTCCGTGGTTGGCCGCTCCTTCATCCCCCATTCTTCCCCCAACGGGCAACGAATCATGATGTTCGAAATGCTGGTTGTTGGCGAAAATTGTCCGTAAAACACGCGCGGTAAATTCAGTTTCCACGGCGCGATGAAACAGCGACGCTAAATTCGCAGCAGTAAAATGTACGCGCTTATCGGGGGAGTCAGCGCTCGGTGAAACGGTTGCTGCATTGGCCGTCCACATGGCGGACGCGGACGCTAGGTTTGTCACCAGCGCAGGTGACTGTTTCCAAGCCCGTTCCAGAATAGCTTTGTCAGTGCCCGTAAAACCCATCCGCCGCAGCGATGGAATGTGGACGCGCTCATGCGGTGGTAGGACACCCTGCTTTAGGCCCATCGCCAACAGCGCACGCATCTTGGAAATTCCTTGCAGCACGGCTGCGCGAGGATTGGAGACGCCGCCAACGTTTTGCATCGACGCTAGGTTTCCCGTCGACAGCCCACCGTAGTTGTGCGTGGGCCCGACTAGTCCATCGAAATTGATCTCGTTGTTCATATCGTTGAGTTCTCTGTGCAATGTGTCTCGCTTACGCGTCTCGACGTCGCGCTATTACAAGCCCGAAGCGCGAGCGAGGGAATCGGAAAGCAGTGGAAATATCCGCTCGCTTGCGCTTCGGGCTTGTATTTAGACGCTTCGCGAATTTAATTCGTGGTGCAAAAACACAGCCGTCCTACCGAATTCCCTTGATCGGTGCATCGTCGGTTAGTTTTCCCGCGGCAATGAGGCTGGCCATCGGCCAAGCACAATAGTCGGCGGCGTAAAAACCTGCCGGTCGATGATTCCCCGATAGTCCGATCCCTCCAAACGGAGCGGCTCCTGAAGCGCCGGTCGTATGCCGATTCCAGTTGACCACGCCGGCCTGTATCTCATTTGAGAAAGTTTTCCACAGTTCCTCATTGTCGGAGAGCAAGCCAGCCGCCAGCCCAAACCGAGTGTTGTTGGCTTCGTCGATCGCGGCAGAGAAATCGTTGACGCGGATGACTTGCAACAGCGGCCCAAAGACTTCTTCGTCTAATCGGTCGTTAATGGCCGTAACATCGATGACACCCGGAGAAAGAAACGCTCCGCCTAAATTTAATGTTTCACATCGCCGCAAAACGGTGCCACCACCATCGCGTTCTAGGCTTATCTGCGCCGACAACACTTGGGCCGCGGCCTCGGGTGAAATCAGTGGCCCCATAAATGGCTCGGGTGTCGCATCGGGAGCGTCGACGATAACGCGATCCAGTAACGCATCAAGAGATTGCAAAATCGCATCGCCCAAATCACCGGTTGGTAGAATTAATCGCTTGGCACAGGTGCAGCGCTGGCCCGAACTCAAATACACCGACCGCAGAATCGTTTTGGCCGCCGCATCCACATCGGAAACCTCCCAAGCGATCAGCGGATTGTTACCGCCCAGTTCCAACGCAAGAATTTTTTCCGGCCTTCCCGCCAATCTCCGATGAATGGCCTGACCGGCGAGAATGCCCCCGGTGAAACAAATGCCAGCCACTTGTTCGTCATCGACCAGCGCTTCTGCAATTTCTCGCCCACCATGGATAAGATTAATAACCCCCGCTGGCAGTCCGGCGTCCTCCCAAGCACTGACCATCATCTCTGCCACCATCGGCGTGTATTGGCTAGGCTTGAAAACGACCGTGTTGCCCGCGATCAGTGCCGGCACAATGTGACCGTTGGGTAGATGCGCAGGAAAGTTAAATGGCCCGATGACGGTCATTACGCCGTGGGGCCGATGAGACACCAGCAATGTCGCGGCGGATAATTGACGCTGTTGCTCGCCCGTGCGCTCGTGCCACGCGGCCGACGAGTTGGCCGTTTTACCGATCAGAGCTCCGACTTCACCATTGGAATCCCATAGCGGTTTACCCGTTTCATTGGCGATTGCCATGGCCATCTCAGCCTTGCGCTCGGTAAGTATCTCTGTGTAGCGCGTGATAATTGACATGCGCTCGTCCAGCGTTCGTCGTCGCCATGAGACGCCAGCGCTTACTGCGGCCTTCACCGCATCCGCCGCTTCGTTGGTCGACGCTGCATTGCCCGACCAGAGTTCCTTCATGGTCGCGGGGGCGTTAGAGACAAATGAGGCGCCGCCTCCATCGATCCATTTTCCAGCAATAAATAGTTTTCCCAGCATCCGTTTCCTCAGTAGTCATTTTGTTGGTTTTGTCGCGCAGTCGTCTTTGTTTTACGTTTTTTCGTTGCGACCAAGCAGTCGCGAAACCAATACGTGTTGCCCGGCTTCCAGATTTAAACTTCTGGCGAGGGCGGCACTCAACGGGAAATTGTCTCCAGCATTGATTTCAACGCCCGCAGCCAAGCGTGTTTCAGAGCAGGCGAAATCCTCCAACGTCGGATTGGCTACCAGCCATTTCTCTCCGTCGGTACCTTCGGCCGTGTCATCAACGACAACAGGAGCCATCAATGCGCCGCGCACCGTCTCGAGTTCGCTAACGACTGCTTCGATACTCGGGCCGGCGTCGAGGATGTCGACGCAGTTGCGAAACCGAAACCCTTGGCTCTCCAGCAACTCCATCGCCGGTCTCGAAAGCGTATGCGGATGCCCAATGATGCGCTGAGCTTCTTCGCTCAACAGTGAGACGTAGATCGGATGTTTGGGCATCAGGTCGGCGATGAAGCGTGTGTCCTCGGTTGAACGTTTGTCAGCTTCCACGAATCCCATTTTGAAAAACTTTTGACCAATCGCTTCCCAGAAAGGAAACCTCTCATCCGAATCTGACCAGCCCCGGATCTCGGCCAACACGTTTGGGTTGAAACGATCCGGATGAGCCGCCATCAACATGAACCGCGCAAACGACAGCAACCTGCCGCGCCCTCCACCACGCCAAGCCGGATCGAGGAATAAAGTTCCAATCTCGCAGTAGCCGTGGTAGTCATTGACCAAGGAGAGGATTTCAACGTTCGAACGAATGTCTAGCTCGGGCGACTCACGTGTGATTTGCGAAATTCGATACGAGTAGAACGGTCGTTCGGAACCGAGGTTGGTAAAAATTCCAGCAGTCCCGATGACGCGCTTCTCTTCCTCGAGAACCAGAAAATATTTCTCTGTGGTCGCTTCTTCGGAGGGCGCGTTAGGACCGGTTCGTGAGAGTGCGGCGATAGAATGCTCGATACGTTGAGTCATTTCGGCGGCAGTTTTGGGCATCGTCGTCAGTCCACGACCGGCCTTTTGCGAGAGCTCTGTTAGTCCTTTGACGTCGTCTAATCGTGCAGGTCTTACCAGCATCTGTGCACTCCGATTGGTTGTGTGTCTGGTGGCATGGGCAAGCGAGACGCTTGCACTACGTAGTGTAAGCGTCTCGCTTTCTGATATACGTAGTGCAAGCGTCTCGCTTGCTGAGCGGACTGCAGATTCGGTTGAAAACCGAATTTACTACCCTGCTACCTGCTACCCGCGCAACTTTTTCAGCGACGCTTTAACCGTTGCCAGTTGTTCCTTTAACTGCGCCAGCGAATCGCGCTCGCGTTGGACAATCTCTGGAGGAGCGCTCGATACGAATTTCTCGTTGGACAACTTCTTCTCCTTGCCTATGATATTGCCTTCGGCTTTCTTCTCTTCTTTTTCCAGTCGTTTGATCTCGGCTGCTTTATCGATCAAGCCTTCCAGATCCACAAAGATTTCGATCCCGTCACTGGCAACGGTCGCGTTGGTCTCCGGTGGCTGAACGTCGGGCCCCATTCCGGTCAACTCCGCAGCTGCCATGCTCTTGAAATAACTGGCCATTGGCGACAACGAGTCAGCGTACGCTTGATCACAGCCAATGGAGAACTTAACTTCTTTTTTCGGAGGCAGGTTCTGACGGGAGCGAATCTCTCGCAGCGAGCCGAGCGCGCTTTGAAAGCGTGCGAACTGAGTTTCAATATCGGCGCTATACCATTTGGCTTCTAATTGTGGCCATTGGGCACCAATCAAACAGTCAGTGGCATTCTGGACCGATTCCAACCCACGCTCAGGAGCGAATCGATTCAATTGCTGCCAGATCGCCTCGGTTACGAACGGCATCACCGGATGCAACAACCGTAGTAGCTGGTCGAGGGCAAACACCAACACGCGCTGAGCATGCGGACGCAGATCAGGATTTGCAAAACGATCCTTCAAGATTTCCACGAAGAAACTACAGAAGTTGTCCCACGCGAAATCGTATAGCTCGCGTGTCGCCTGAGCGTAGCGGTAATTCTCGAGCGATTCGGTAACGTTGTTGCTGACCGTTACCAGGCGGCTGAGAATCCAACGGTCCTCGACGGTCAGATCTGCTTCATTGATTGGAGCGGCTGAATAACCTTCCAAATTTAGCATCGCGAATCGAGAGGCATTCCAAAGTTTGTTGGTGAAGTTTCGGGCTACTTCGAATCGTTCGCTGGTTACTGGTCCACGCGGTAGGGCAAGGTCTTCTTCTTTTTCAGCCCACTGAGTTGAAAATTCTTTGTTGCATTTAGGGCACCCTACGCGCGCGAGCGTCCGGTTTTTGACGGTCTGAACAATCTGGTGCTTGCATTGTTCATTTGGGCATTCGTATTTTACCGGCAGACGCACGTCTTGCGTTTCAGTCGTTAGATCGGCCATTCCAAAACGCAACGCATCAGCGCCAAAGTTATCGATCACGTCTAACGGATCGATGCCGTTGCCTTTTGATTTTGACATCGTCTCGCCGTTGCCGTCGAGGATTTTTGGATGAATGAAAACCGAATCGAACGGAATCTGGCCCAAGTTATTCAGCCCCATGATTACCATCCGAGCCACCCACAATGTGATAATGTCGCGGCTGGTGATTAGAGCGCTAGTCGGATAAAAGTGTTTCAACTCAGGAGTCTTCTCTGGCCAGCCCAGCGTCGAATGCGGCCATAACGCGGAACTGAACCACGTATCAAGCACGTCTTCTTCCCGAACAAGGCCAATCTCTTGGAGGGCTTTTTCAAGTTCCTCAGATTCGTCCTGCACGCAAACGTGCAGAGTAAAATCAGGCAGTCCCAACTGTTTTCGTTTTTTTGGATCAGTTTCGGAAGAGGCTTCGATCTCGACGACGGCAATGTCGTCCGAGTAGGCGCTCAGGCCGGTAACCTTATCTCGCATCGCATCGCAATCAGATTGCGTAGGGCAGGGGATCGACCAAACCGGAATTTGATGGCCCCACCACAACTGACGCGAGATGGGCCAATCGCGTTTTTCGCCCAACCACGATAGATAGCCTTTGGCATAACGCTCGGGGCTGATTTTCACTTCTTTAGATGCAACCACATCCATTGCCGATTGCGCCAGTGTGTTCATTTTTACGAACCACTGATCGGTTAGATAGGGTTCGATCGGCGTACCGGAGCGATCGGAAACCGGCAGTTCGATGTCGCGATCTTCGATGTCCTTTAGTAGCCCCAGCGCTTCCAAATCGCCAACCACTTTCTTGCGCGCTTGTTTCATTGAAAGCGACTGATACTTGCCCGTTTCCGCGTTCAGGGTTCCGTCGGCGTTCATGATGTTGACCATGGGCAGATCAGCGCGTTTACCAACCTCGTAATCGTTTGGATCGTGAGCCGGAGTTATTTTCACACATCCGGACCCCAGTTCGGGTTTGGCCCACACATCAGTCACCAATGGGATCGGACGATCCATCAGCGGCAACATCAGCATTCGGCCATCGTTGGCCATGTCGCGCAGTTGCTCGAGAGAGGCCAGCATTTCGGTACGGCGAGTCTGCAGCGCTTCGATCTGTTGTTCGACGCCTTCGATTTCACTAGCGGCCGCCTTCTTCAGTTTCTCTTTCAGTTCCGATTCAACTTTCGACAGCGCGGCAGCAGGATCGGGATGAACGGCAACCGCTGTATCACCCAGCATGGTTTCCGGACGTGTGGTCGCCACGGTCACGTGCGGCGGTTCACCCGGTTTGGGATCGATCACCGGATACATGAAGTGCCAAAAATTTCCTTTGACGGGTTTATTTTCAACTTCGTCATCGCTGACGGTGGTGCCTAAATACGTATCCCAGTTAACCAGTCGCTTACCGCGATAAATGTAGGATTTCTTAAACAGGTCAAAGAACGTGTGGCGAACGGCGCGGGCGCAAACATCGTCCAGCGTAAATCGCGTTCGGTCCCAATCGCAGCTGCAGCCCATCTGTTTGAGCTGACCTAAGATGCGTGCCTCGTATTGTTCTTTCCATTCGAAGATTCGCCGGACCAGTTCTTCTCGTCCAAGATCATGGCGCGTTTTTTTCTCTTGGTCTTTGATACGTTTTTCGACACGCGCTTGAGTGGCGATGCCGGCGTGATCGGTGCCCGGCATCCAAAGGGCGTTGAAGCCCTGCATGCGTTTAAGCCGGATCATGATATCTTGCAGTGTATTGTTGAGCGCGTGGCCCAGATGAAGAGCGCCCGTTACGTTAGGCGGCGGGATGACGATGGTGTAAGGCTTTTTCGTCGAGTCCGGTTCGGTGTGAAACCAACCGCCGGACAGCCAGTCGGCGTAGATTTCTTTCTCGGCAGTTTCAAAATCGAAACGGCTAGGGATGTCAGCAGGATCGGGGGCAGTCGCTGTTTTTGATTCGGTTGTCATCAGGCTTTGAGTTTATTTCTTGTGTGCGCGTTGGTGGAAAGGCCCTGTCGGTAGTCTTCGGCTATAAAGACCTGTTGTGTAAAAGCGAGTTCGGGGCAAAAGGCATATTTTCATCCGCCCACTTTATAAAAGAAACGCCCCGATCCCCCAACCGCGACTGGAAAAGAACGTGGGATTTAGCCCGATTCTTCTTCGAAATAGTGAATG